>JBNJGH010000015.1:0-46805 GCA_051747585.1 Candidatus Rifleibacteriota bacterium | reverse complement strand
AAGAACAGCAAATTTAATCGCTTCATATTGTCTCCTTGGCATTTTCCGGAAAATGCTTCAGCATTTGGTATGTATCCTTTTACCGGTAAGATTTTTATGAATTCATATTATTATTCCCTTCGTATATCGGTTGTTTTTAGCCGTTACTTTATCTTTTTTGTTATCTGGATTTTGTTATAATCAGATAGAGGGAGGATAAGAGAATGAAAAAAGAGGATATCAGCATAGCTCAGCCATCTTTATTCAGCGCCATGGTATATGTAATCCCGGGAATGTTGCTGCTGTTGGCAGGCTTCTGGATTGGCTTTCGAGGAACTTCTTTCAGCAACACCAGAATGATTGCCGGACTGGTTTTTGCTGTTGCAGGACTCATAATGGGATCCTACGGTTCAGGTTCTTATTGGCGCCAGAGGCAAAAATTCCTTTTATACGAACAATATCCATGGCGTCCATGGAAGATCTATCCCTGCTGGCAAACTTTTACGATAAAATCTCAACAGCTGAAAAAAGTATTAGCAAAATTACCGGCAACTATTTTCTTTACCATTTTCGCTCTTCCACTGCTCTGGAACTTTTTTGTTTCCAACGATAGCACTTCATGGAAACTGAAGATAATTGGTTTCTTATGGGTAATTACAACCCTTGGATTAATATTCGACTTAATAACAACGGCTTACAGACTTCTGAAATTTGGCGAGTCTGAAATTATTCTAAGTCAGAAACCACTAGTGCCGGGGCATGAAGCAGATATATATATAATTTTGCCGACCAATGTTAATCAGGGCACGTTTAAGGTTAAGTTTTATCTGGAAGAAGTCTGGACTGGAGCAGAAGCCCCCTCTGACAAAACCCTGTTTGAAAAAGCTATGACCGTTCAACGAAAACCTTCAGACATTTATAAGGGAAAGCCCTTTGTAAAGGCAACTCTGCCAATACCGAAAGAAACCCATGATTCTCAACCTGAAGGGTCACACCTTTTTGAATGGCGCCTGGAAGTCTCTGCGCCGGCAAGTAAAGGCGTCGGGCTTAAAACAGACTTTCTCCTTCCGGTTTTTAAAGTAAAAAACGAAAAATACATCGAGCATAACCCGGTTAAAATAAAAACCTGACTATTGTTATTATACTATTGGCAACTCGATAAAGATTGCTTCGTCGCCACGCTCCTCGCAATGACAATTTGTGGCTGTCATTGCGAGCGAAGCGAAGCAATCTAAATGTCTTGAAACGGTTTCTAAAAACAAATGGATAATTACTGAGTTACAATTCCGGTAGTGGAAGTATCAATATGGTTGTGCTAAAATTTGCTTATGAAAAATCTCAAAGAGTTTGCTGCGGGGATAGTTGCTTACGACAAAAGTTTTTTATATCTAAACGAAGCTAATTTTGCTTTGCGTGACAATGAACCGAACCGGAAAATTTTCTTTTCTTTAAGCGGCAATATGCTGCAACTTGTCAATAAAGAAAAAGAAAACGGCCCCAATACTATTTTATGCGAAGAACTTCCGGCGTTTGATAGTTACAGTGACACCAAAGACGGCTGGGAGATTAAAAACGGAAAATTACTAATTCCATATACGGCGCACATTGAATTAAAAGATTATTCGCAATTCGATTCGGCTGAACAAATCATATTAAATGATTACCCCGGTCACATGCGCTCAACGATCAGTCGCCTGATGAGGGAAAAGAAATTCAAAAGGTTTCAAAAGCTCGAAGACAGATTAAAACAACTTGCTATATCATTAAAAGAGCCCAGCACTGAAGCGGTTGAAATACCACTTCTAGAAGTAATCGGTTTTGGCAAAAGCCCCCTTAATGATGGAGACGCCGCCCTTTGTGGCATGCTTCTTACCGCCAGATGTTTTGCGGCCGGAAAAAGATTCAAGGTTAACTGGTTTAAACGTTTAAGTGTAGAAGTAAGGCGTTTGAAACATAGAAGCACCATTTATGGCCAAAACTGGCTTGATTTTGCTCTTAACGGAAGAATGACCGAAAGTCAGCAGGATTTTTTCAAAACCATGACCAAAGACTTTGAATCTGTTGACGAGATGGTTTTATCAAATCTTTCAGAGAATGAAATTTTTAATGGCAGCGCTTTTTTAATCGGAGTAAGCACCGCTCTGGATATGATTCAAAAGCAGGTATATTAATCCTTGTAGGGGTTCAAAATTTTGAACCCCTACAAAATATTGATCGCCTATTGATAATACGGAAATTTTCAGGCGGCGGCGGCTGATTTTGCTCCGGAATTTTTTAGAAAAGCCGTCTGAAAGAACAATTCTTCGGGTGTTTTCAATTGAGGTGCTGCCTGCTGTTTTTGCAGATCGTTCATTTGCCCCTTCTGCTGGCTGTTTATAAAAGATTCAAATTCGTTAATAAAGCTATTTATATCCTGATCGGATTTGTTGCGAATCATAGGATGATTCTTGATTTCGTCTTTCAACGCTCCAATTTCTTCGGGAGAGAATCTATTGCTGACATTTTTCAAAAAGCTTTTGGTTTCATCATTAACACCCTTACCAAAAACTTTAGAAGCCATTACTGAAGCAGTCAGTGAAATTTGATTATCCTTGGGCATTTTATCGGTCATGTTCCAGAACTGGTTGAGCAAATCATCGGTTTGAAAAGCGGTATGATTCATTTGTCTCATCTGGTCATCAAAACTTATTGAAACTTCTTTGCCGTTATTTTTTTCGTTATTGTTTAAAATATTGAAATCTGTCTGATTGAGAGCGTTAACATTCATTGGCATGCCTCCTGATTCTATTCTTAGAAAATTATCGGCATTATGCTCCACATACTTTAGAAAAAACTCCGGAATGACGAGGAAACATTAGATTGCTTCGCTTCGCTCGCAATGACAGCCCCAAATTGTCATTGCGATGAGCATCGCGAAGAAGCAATCTTTGATATTCTAAATTTTAATGTTTAATAAAAAACAAAAATGTCTTGAAACCCACTAATATGACTAAATGGATAATTACTAATGGCGGACAAGCGAGCACGATTATAATTTCCACCCGGCTTGGTGTTGGGAATATTCTTGTTTGAAACAAACTGATAATCGTTACATTAGTTTTTTGGGGGGAGATTTTGAAAAAGTGGCGGCCTGCTCGTAGGTAAGATTTTGCTGGTCACCGGTTTTAAGGTTTTTCACCTTAATTTTTTGCTCTGCAACTTCGGCTGCGCCCAGGATAGCTGCCCAGCCTGCATTAACCGATTCGGCATAAGAAATTTGCTTGCCGATTTTTGAGGCTTCAGGATAAACCTCGACTTTGAGCCCCGAGCTTCTAAAAATATTGGCGACCCGCAGCACTTCGGCATCGGCAACATCTTTGAAATGACAAAGCATCAGGTCTGGTCCTGCCGTAAGGTCTCCAAAGAATCCCTTTTCTTCGAGAATCATAACCAGTCTTTCAAAACCGATAGAAAAACCAACTGCCGGAATCTGGCGACCTTTGAACATACCAATAAGCTCATCGTATCTACCGCCACCGCCAAGACTCGACCCAAGTTCTGAAGATCTTATTTCGAAAATGGATCCTGTATAATAGCCAAGCCCACGGGCAAGAGAAGCATCGATAAAAACTCTGTCTGCTGCTTCAGTTTGATTCAATAGATTCAACAAGGTTTCCAGCTCTCTGATATAAGACTCTGCCTGAGCAGTATCGGCAAGTTTTTCTTTTAACCTTTGCAGCTCCTGCTCCTCGCTCAGGGATTCAGGTCTTTGTATCAGTTGCAGCAGAGATTCACTCTGTTGCTGAGTTATTCCGCGATCGTGCAACTCTTTTTTAACCCCATCGATACCAATCTTATCGAGCTTATCGACGGCAACCAGTGTTGTCGACTCATTTTCTGTTTCTATACCGGCCGCTTTTATGAGGCATTTGAGCAGCTGGCGATGATTTATGTGTATTTTAAAATTATCGAATTTAAGAGCTTTAAAAACCTCTGCCACAGCAGAGCAAACTTCTGCTTCAGCCAGCAGCGACCCGGTGCCGGTGATGTCGACATCACACTGAAGGAATTCGCGAAAACGGCCTTTTCCGGGGCGATCTGCCCGCCAGACCGGTTGTATCTGATAACGCTTGAAAAAACGGGGCAAATCTCCATAATTGGCCATTACCCGGGCAAGCGGAACAGTTAAATCGTAACGCAAACCGGTATCTGCCAGATTCTTTTCGCTGACATCTTCTTTTTCAAGAGCTCTGGCAAGTTTGTCGCGCCTGTGAAGAATTCGGAAAAGCAGTTGATCGCCTTCATCACCATACTTGCCAAGCAAAGTGCTGAGATTTTCTATTGCCGGAGTCTCGATCGGAACAAAGCCATATTTTTCATAGACTTTTTCTATTGTTGCTATAACCAGCTTTCTTTTAGCCAGCTCGCCGGAGAGAAAATCACGCATTCCACTTGGTGGTCTGGTAGAGATTGCCATATTTTAAATTATCTTCCTCTGAGTAGATGTGGTTTCTTTGAATTGTGGAAACCGTTAGTTGATACCAGAGGTGCGGGAAGATTGTCAATGGTTCTATAGGAACCGTCTATGTCTATATTGAACTGATTAAGAGTGGTATTCATCGTAAGCCCTCCTTTTTAAAGCCTTCAATATATATATCGGAAAAATTGGCTTCAATTATTAATTAAAGAACTTAATTCGATCTGAAGGAACAATTTTTTTTAAAATTGTAATAAACGTACGTGAAATAAATAGTCCCAGAACGCCCATTGCCCCGGCAAGACCTAAAGGGAGCCAAACAGGAAAAGAAAACTGGCGGTCTATATCAGTAAAAAGCTCAAGTTCACGTTTTTTACCCGCATCGATATCGGTTTTATCGAGAGTCAGAAATATCAATGAACGATCATCTCCATCATAGATATTTGCCGCTTCAGCCCAGTAGTTTTGCAGTTTCTCTCTACTGAAATCCTGCATGAAACACTTAACAAGTCTTTTGAGTTTTTCTTCTGCGAAGCTGAAAGCAAAACCTTCTGAAGTAAGCAAATAATGTTTATTTACATCTGCTGAATGTTCGCAATAAAAAAGCCCTTCATTGCCCTCGACCTTTTGAAAAACATCTGTCGCTGAGGAGGTCACTCGACATCGCCCCGAATAAAGCATAGCAACGACTCCCGCATGAACCCAGACAAAAACTGTTCCGGCAACGGAGCCGGCATATTTTGCTTCAAGCTCTTCAGTGCTCTGCCTAAAGACTTCGAAAATTCTTTTTTTTACTTCGGCAGCAGAATATAAATAAGAATCCTCTTTCAGCTTGAGCAAAATATCATTAGCCAGCAAATGCGCGGCCTGACTGCCATTAATGCCCTTGCCATCGACAATTACCGCAAAACGAAAATTCCTGTCGACCAGAACTGCATCCTGATTGCATTCACGAATCGAACCTGCAGCTGTTAATGAAGAACTAATCATAAGTCATGTCAGATTCCAGCCGGCGCCTTGTGATCGAGAAGTCTATTGTGCTTGTTAACAAGCTGTTGCACCTTTTCGACAACATCGAGCAAGCCTTTTGAACGTAGCCCGCCAATCAGTGAATCAACAAAGACAAGCTTTACTTTGGGATGAGCCGGTTCGATATAACCGGTACTGCGATCATCGCCGAGAATCCAGTAGGTAAGACGATCACAATAAGGAACCCAGTTGGAAAAGTCACTAAAATCGGCATAGGCATTAAGTTTTGGAATAACGATCTGAGGAACATACTCAATCTGATTTGCCGCATTGATATAAATACGTTCATTTTCAGGTACTATGGGAGCTATTTTAAGGTTCGGTAAAGTAACTTTGAATCTTGCTTTCCCGAAATGATTCAAAGCTATTTTTTCGGCAAGAGCTTCCCATTTAGCTGTTATATCACGAATTTCCTGAGAATAATTAAACAAAGCCTTCTGAAAAATTTCATTAGATTTCAGTTCTTCGATTGCATTCTCGAGTGCGAGAAAGTGAGAATGATTAAACAGGCTACCGAGCATGAAACCCAGCCCATTGTTAAGAAAATGGCGTCTGGAAAGATGTAAGGCGGCCTTATCTTTATCGAGCTTGAGTCGGTCTTCTATAAGCCACTCAGTTGCCTGTCGAGCAGTCTCGAGCGCATCGGGAGCTTTCCATAAATCAGCCTGTTCATGAAACTGCCAGGGTTTAAATCTATCTGGATAGGCATTGTCAATTACCTGAAAAAGATTCTGGTTAAAAAGATCGAGCAATTTAGACAAACCGTTCATGTGAAATTCGCGAATTGAGATACGCTTTGGAATTTCTTCAACCGGTATTCCAAGGCGTTCTTCAACCAGCCATTTGGTTGCTTCACTGGCAATCTCATATCTGTTTTCCTGGAACCAGATCAGCGGCTCTTCTTCAACGAACTGCCAGGGCTTGAAAACATTTGGAAAAACAGTGTTTACAAGCTGATAACATGAGTCATCAAACAATTCGAGCAGTTTACTCAAGCCGCAGTCTTTAAAAATCTGCTTGTTAAGCATTGCAGGCAAGTCACCGCGGCTGCAACCAAGTTTTTCTGACATAAGCCACTCAAGGGCTTCTCTGGCACATGCAACCTTGTCTTTACCTTCGAGCCAGGAATCAATCTCGCCAAACTGCCAGGGTTTAAACCGCCCGGGAAAAACGAGATCGACTAGATAAAACCTGCTCTGCCCCGCCCAGCTATAGACTTGTTCTAATCCGGCTTTATATAAGAGTTCTTCGTCAAATATTTCCGGGAGCTCTTCAGGCTTCTGCAAGCGCCCTTTAATCTTTTCAAAAAGCACCTTAACTGCCGTAGTTGCCCATTTTTTAGCCGTTTCATCATCACTGAAAATAAACTCAGGTATCTGGCCATTCTGGTCCTGGATCATTTTGATGGTATCGGCTATTTCTGCCTCATCGAGTTGTTGCGGTTTTTTACCGAAGTAATTCTCAAAACCTTCAATAGTCCGATCCAGCCCTTTCATTTCAAGCAACTCTTTTATTTGCAGTTTAGGTAGATGCATTTTTTCAGCTAACTGCTCATCTGAAAAGAAAAGGTATTCCTTCTCCAGGGAGGTTATAATGGTTTTAATAACCGGATCATTGAGGTCAGTTTTATTTTCCTGCTTTTGTGAAGCAGCCTTAACCGGGGGTTCAGCAGGCGCCATGGTAGAACCCATAGCCGCCGACTGAGGCATTGCGGTCGGCATTACGGTATTCGTTTGATTAAACAAACCGGAAAGAGGAATTCTTTTTTCCTGTTCATCGGAAGGAGTTACATATACGACTTCTTCAAGAGTAGATTCACCGGCAAGGGCCCTTTCAATGGCCATTTCCCTGAGGGTCTGCATACCTTCGAGCCGAGCAACCCGCTTGACAGCCATTTCTGTGCCGCCTTCCATAATTACGTCTTTTAGAGAGGCGGTCATTATCATATTTTCATAAACACCGATTCGGCCTAAGGTTCCGGTCTGATTGCATTCTTTACATCCGGTTCCATGATAAAATTTATGCCCTATTATTTTGCCTGGAGTTAAATTCAATCGCTGTATTATTTTCTGACTTGGTTTATATTCAGTTTTACAATGAGGGCAGATTCGATGCAGCAGTTTCTGGGCGACAACAGCTCTAATTGCAGCTGTAACCAGATAAGCCGGAACCCCCATATTTATTAGACGGTTAATACTGGCCGGCGCATTGTTGGTATGCAAGGTCGATAAAACTTTATGACCGGTCAAAGAAGCTCTAAACGCAATTTCTGCCGTTTCGAGATCACGGACCTCACCAACAAGAATAATATCCGGATCTTGCCGAAGAGCGGCTCTTAAACCACTGGCGAAATCAAGCCCTATTTTGTCGTTAATCTGAACCTGAGTTATACCGTTAATTCTATATTCGACCGGGTTTTCAATAGTAAAAATATTAATTTCACTACTGTTAAAATATTTGAGCATACCGAAAAGCGTTGTAGTTTTACCGGCACCGGTTGGCCCCGTAACCAACACCAGGCCATAAGGCTCATCCAGTGCAGATTTCAACCTGTTCAAGTCATCTTCAAAAAATCCAAGATTATCAAGATCGAATTTTGCTTCGCGCTGCAACAACCTTAAAACTGCCTTCTCACCCAACAAACTTGGAACAGTAGAGACACGAAAATCTATTTCGCTATCCTGCATTCTGACTTTAAGTCGACCATCTTGAGGCATTCTTCGCTCTGCTATATCGAGATGGGATAAAATTTTAATTCTACTGATAAGAGGCGGTAGAATGCTTCTAGGCCCGGTCATAGCATCGTGAAGCATACCATCAATTCTAAATCTAACCAGAAGAATATCTTCGCGGGGTTCAACATGAATATCAGAAGCTCTTTTTAATATTGCCTGCTTAAAAATTGCATTGAGAAACTGAACCACAGCTCCCTGTTCTGAAGTTTTTCTGGCTATTTCTATGCCAAAATCGTTGGGCTCAAGGGCTTTTGCCTTTTTATCTTCATCCCCTTCGCTAATGGAAAACCCTTCCCAGGAATACAGCTGTCTTATTGCAAGCTCAATCTGATTTTTTGGCGCAATCAAAACTTCAAGCTTACACTGAGTCAAAAATGAAATCATATCGGTGGCCATAATATCGAAAGGATCAGCCATAACAACAGTCAGCTTGTTTCCTTCCTTTTTCATTGGAATCATTTTGTATTGTTTGGCCTGATATTCGGGAATCAATGAAAGAATTTTGGCATCGACTTTGATATTTGTAAGATCAACTACCGAAACCCCTAAAAATTCAGCCCAGAGATCTAAAATTTGCTTTTCTGATAAGAACCCCAGCCTGATAATAATGTTTTCAAGTCTTTCAAGTGTCTGTGCCTGTATGTTTTTTGCTTTTTCAAGTTTTTCTTCAGTCAACAAACCTCTTTGCAGCATCAAGCTCTCTACGGTTTGTTTTTTACCCTGGCCGTTAGTCATTCTTTCCTCCGATTCTTCTATTTAACGATAACCCGATAGGACCTACGTTCAATTGAATCGCCGAAATCCTGTATGTCGCGTCTTGCATAGAAATGAAAGTTTACATGCCCTTTTCTTTTGGCTTTAAAAGTAATGATCGTTTTATCACTTGTTTTTTCAACGTTGTGAATGGCAATTCGATTATCATTGTATTCATACCTGATTTGCCATTTGAGTTCATAATAACTGGAATAGCGAGGCAATTCGATTTCAAAAAACTGATTAAGTTTCGCGGTCAAAACTTTTCTTTTTTTGACTTCAGGCGGTAAAAGATCTATTGAGCAGGTGTTCGAAACCAGATGCCGGGGTTTTGTCATGACCATTCCGGTAAAGCGATAACGACTTACAGGCAGAGGCCTTCCAAGTCGGTCTATCGATCTCCAGCTCATTTTGTGTTTTATTGGTTTGCCAGGCCTTAAAGGAACAGAATGGGGTGCTTCTGCCCATTCAAGTCCCTGTGACCATCGGTATATCTGGGTATCATGGTGAAAAATTGCATAATCCCATCGCTGCCCGGTCGGATAAAAGATATCTATTGTCTTATCGGTACGGTTTCTGATTTGAATGGTAAATGTTGCAATCGTACCGGCAATAATTTCTTTTTTTTCAGGCCAGGCCTTGATTTCAAGATGCGCCGGGTTCACGAATTCCCATTTTCTCCATGCCATTAAAGGGTTATATGAGATTAAAATATATAAAAATAAGAAAAATAGACATTTTCTGTTCATGAAAAAAATGATACAACAGCCTGGCTGTTATGAAAAGCAATTGTCAGAGAAATTCGCTTAAAGGGTTATGTTTTCTTTGACCTGCAGGCTTGTGATTTCGTGTTGCATAACAATACAAACAACCATGCAAACAAGTATTATAAGCCCCGATGTCGCGACTGAAAACACAACGACAGTCTTTTCTCTGGCCCTTGTGTTTTTTTATATTAAAATTTTTATCTGTTATTTTTTTCAACCATTCAGGGTTAATACAACCGGGCGATTCAATACCTGCTTTGTCGAAAATTTCTCCAGGCTCACAGCAATTATAAATTGGCAGATCATGCTGCCTGCAAACGGCCTCAAGGGCTTGGAGAAACTGGACAAGGCCGGGTTCCGGCAGAGGGTTAGCAATTACATCAAATTGATCGGCTTGTTTTAGATTTAAAAGAGTTTTTTTGTAAAAATCAACAAAGCTTATGAAACAAGCCTCGACATACGGAGAAACCCGATCGGCAAGCTTTTTAAAATTATTCAAATGCCAGGCAAAATTAAATTTATTAGACAATATGATTGGATCATACCGCCAGACAATTTTTTCTGAACCAATCTTTTCAGACAGTTGTTGAATAGCATTTATCACCTGGCGGGTCTTTGCCTTATTTAATTCGATCGATCGCGGATAATCAGTTAAAGTAACAAAAAAGCCAAAATGGTAATTATGTTTAAGCAGCTTATCAACAGCACTCATAAAAGGCATCGGATTACGAGTCCAGAATATGAACGCTGCAACGTCCTCTTTTTTTAACGATACCTTACTTATCTGTTTTGGATTGAAGGGATTTTTTACCAGGCAATAGCCTGCTTTTAGACGATTAAGAAACCACTCGCCATAAAACGCCGGAATATCGGTGCGCCGCGAAGCGCTTATAATAAATTGTTCTCTCATATCAGACATTAGTTTAACAATTTCATACAATAATTTTGCTATTACAATAAATTGTATACCATTGAAGTTCTGTGATATAAAAGAGCAACTTAATTCAGGTTAAAAAATGGATAATTCTTCGAAACAAACACAGAGTCGCACATCAGGTTTACAGATAGCCTTGTATATAGCTTTTTTTCTATCTGGATTTACAGCTCTGGTATATCAGGTAATCTGGATAAGAGCGTTCAGCGACATCATCGGCTCGACCTCTCAGGCAACTGCCTGCATATTCAGCGCTTTTCTTTTGTCTCTTTCGTTTGGCAGCTATATCGTCAGTTTTTTAAAATACAGCCCAAAAGTAAATCTTAGAATATATGCCCTTCTTGAAGCTTTTACCGGGATCTTCGCGTTATTGATTACTCCCTGGCTCATGCACGACTCTTCTTTTTTAACCCAGCTTCTGATTGATTTCAAAGGATCGGGAATGCTGGTTAACATTGGAGTTAATTTTCTTATAACCTTTGTGGTAATCGTCCTACCGGTAATGGCTATGGGCGGGACATTCCCTCTTATGGCCGCAGGACTGCCTGAAACCAAAGGCGAAAGAGAATACACCCTTTTCCTTTACGGGCTGAATACCATAGGTGCTGCCACCGGAGCAGCTTTAACCGGTTTTTTTCTTGTTAAAAATTTCGGTTACTACAACACCCTTTTAATTTCAATGAGTTTTGATTTAATAGCGGCTTTAATAGCGCTTTTCATTTCATTTAAGGGGCCACAAAAAGACAGCCCGATAAAATCAATTTCAGAAAAGCCGGCCGACAAAGAAGTTTCAACTTTTGAAATCGGAAGTTTTAGACAGATTTACATTGATGCGCTGGCTTTTATGAGCGGATTTATTGTTCTGGCTTATGAAATTTACTGGGAAAGAGCAGCAAAGTTTTTTGTCGGCAACCGGGTCCAGGCTTCTTCATTGCTGCTTTTTGCTATTCTGGCCGGCCTCGGCTCGGCTTCGGTCTGGGTAAAAACCGATAGAAACCGTTTCCCATTAAAAAGGAGTATTGCTTCTCTGGCAAAAATATTATGGGTCAATGCATTAATACAACCAGTTATATTTGCTCTGGTTTTTGCCCTGATAAAGTTGAATATGTCAGACAAGTTCCCTTATCCATTGCTATTCTTAACCGGACTTACAGCAATGCTTTTCAGTCTGATAATTCTGGGAACCCTCTTTCCATATTTACTGGCCTCACTCAAAGATTTAAAAAGCCAGACGGTTAAAAGTCTTGGAAGAGCTTTATTTTTCAACACACTCGGATGCTCACTGGGTAGCCTTTGGGCCGGCTTTATCGGCGCAAGATATTTGGGCACTCCTTTAAGTATTGCATTACTCGCATCGACCCTGCTATTGGTATCATTTTTGTGTAATCGCCTGGCCAAGTTCTTTGCCGCCAAGGCTTATGTTTCTGCCATTATTGTATTGCTCGCCTACCTCCTTCAATCAGGTTATATGTTGCCTTTTGTTTTTCCCCCTGATGCCCGGGTATTATACAAAAACGAAGATGAATACGGTTTTCACAGTATTTTTAAGTCAGATAAAAAACTCTGGGCCAGAACCAACAAATCTTATCTTGTAGCTCCTGCAGGGCCGTTAAGAACAGCCTGGGCTCAGGAGACAGCGGCACATTGGCCCATGCTTTATGCAAAGCAGGCAAAAGACGTTCTGGTAATCGGGAATGGTTATGGTATAACTGCCGGGGCTTTCAGAGTATATACCGAGCCCGAAAAAATCCAGGCAATCGAAATAATGCCCTACATGGTTAACGAATTAACCATGTTTTCTGATTACAATTTTGCCTATCATGAAGATCCCAGATTCGAAACGCTGTTAACCGATGGAAAATCTTTTGTTGAGCTTGCAACTCAGAGCTGGGATATAATTAACCTCAACATATCTGATCCGGCACTCGAGGGCAGTGCCCAGTTTTACACCTTGAGCTCGATGAAAATGCTCAAAGAACACCTTAATCCCGGTGGAGTATTCACAGTTCTCGTCTGGGGCAATGCTCTGGATTCGATAATTAAAACCATGTTACAGGTTTACCCTGAATTCCTTCTTTTTCCGGTGTATGCAAACAGCTATGTAGCAGTCTGTCCCAAAGAACCTTACCCCGGTTGGGAAACGGACTTTAAATTCAAAAGGCTAAGCAAAGCGGCACGTAAGAACTTTCAAAAATTCGAGCTAAAGGATCCTGAAAAATACCTCAAAGACGTAGTGCCCATAGCCCGAAAATATTATAAAGAACGCAAAGATGCTGCCCAAAAATCCGGGACACCAGTTCACACTGTAGATAAGCCCGTTATTGAATATATTCTCGGCAGCGGCGAATTTATATACACATTCAACTCAAGTATGATCAACCCATGACAAATTCTAAAACTACTAACAGCTCAAGAATAAATTTTTTGATCTTTATTACTCTGCTTTCAGGTATGAGTGGAATTTCCTATGAAGTTTTATATATGCGCATGCTTGAGCTGCAATTTGGCAACATTTTCAGCATAACCGCAGCAATCTTAAGCACATTTCTTCTTGGGATTGCGATTGGCTCTGTATTTGCACATAAATTTCACAGCAAACTAGCTTACCTGCAAATTGGAACCGGAATTTATGCTGCACTGTTTTCGCCAATGCTTGCCGGCGCTGGAGAATCCAGGATGGGCGAGCTTATGCTCAACCACGACATTTTATCTATAGTACTTTTACTTGCCATACCAACCTTTTTTATAGGCACAAGTGTTCCGCTCTTTTCAGGTTACCTGAAAAGACTGGCCGGCCCTGAACGCTCATTTCATAGAGTTTATTCCGTCTATAATTTCGGAGCTTTTTTCAGCATTCTACTTATTGAATTTGTATTTCTACGACAATTTCAACTTAACAACAGCGTTTATGCAATATCGGCGATAAATATTTTCTGTGGATTGAGTTTGCTGATATTTTTCCGTGACATTGCGGCACAACCGGAAAAACGGGGGTCAGAAGTTTCAGGAAGAATCGACAAAACTTCTCTGATAATTGCAGGTTCAAGTATTTTCAGCTCAACTTTTCAAATGTTTTTTGCCAGCGTATGCTTTCTGGTATTAACTCCAAAACACGAAAACTTTTCTTTAAGCATTGCCATCTCCCTTTTATCGGTTTCTCTAAGCCCATATCTGGTAAAAAAACTCAAGCTCACTCTCAGCCAGACACTTATTTTACTTCCAATAGCGATTGGAATTGTTTACCTTCCTCTCCCCACTGTTCTAACAAGTATTGACACCGTAATCATGGATTTTGGTCTGGATAATTTTTTCACTTCGTTTATATTTGCGGCATCGTTAGGATTATTGCCCCTGCTTTTTTACTCTGCAACAATTCCCGCAGTAGTTAACGAAAAGCACGCCATCGAAATTGAATCAGGCAACTACCTTTTCTGGGGTTGTGCAGGCAATACAGTTGGATACCTGCTTTATGCTCTTGTATTGCACCCAAATTTAACTGCTAACCTTTATTTAACTCTTATAACGATTGCCAGTATCTTCCTTGCCTGGATTCACCACGAAGGGAAAAAAACCACAGCCTTTAAAAGACTGGCTTTAGCTGGAATATTAATATGCATCGCTTTTCCTTTTGCATGGGACGAAAACCGCCTGTTTGGTGCCCCAATTTTTCGCTATCTCAACCCGGATTCTTATGACCTGCTTCAGACTCACAAATCAGGAACGGACTCAATCACTGTGTATAAGCAAGGCTCTCAACACTATCTTGTTTATAATGGGCATCTAAGCGTTAATTTCAAAGATGAGCGAACCAGTTCAAACGAAGCTGAAACAATGCTCGGCATCCTGACCGGTGCTTTTGCAAACAAAACAGAAAATGCACTGGTTCTGGGCATAGGAACCGGTATCACCACTGGAGTTCTGGCGAAACAATTCCAACAATGCGATTTTGTTGAAATTAACAGAGCTTTCGCCTGGTTTTATGAAAACTATCCCGAAGTAACCCGACACACGTTCAGCAAACCAAATGTTAATGTTCACTTCGCTGACGGTAGAACTTTTACTCAGAGACGAAGTAAAAAATATGATTTAATAATGAACAATGTTTCGCAACCTGTGTTTTTTGGTGCCTGCAAACTTTTTACTACTGAATACATGAAGCTTGCCAAATCCAAATTAAGCGAAGAAGGAGTTTTTGTAACATGGATATCCTCTTCTATGGGTTCCGAAGGCATGAAAGGACTGCTGAAATCTTTGCATCAGAACTTCAAATATTGCGGACTGGCACAATGCAGTGGTTCATCATACGTGTTGGCAGCTTCAGACCAGCCATTGCGATTTGCGATTCCCCCAAGCTTTATTGCCGATAAAAACTTAAACAAGGATCTTGAACTATGGGGTTTTCCATATAATAGCAAAGAGTTTATTAATTCCAAGCTTCTTGCACTTGATATTTTTGCCCGGCTGTCTTCAGATATACTTAAAGAGTGGCAAACTAATACAGATTTATGGCCAATTATCGAATTTGCCCAACGCGATCAGATTGACATCATAATGAAGCAGATGGAAACCTTGAATTGGAGCACTGTAAAAGACCCATTTACCGGAAAAATAATCACCAGAGAAAATTTTTTATGTCGCTTTATTGACTACAGCAGGCATTTCCCCCTGGGAATGACCTATCTATTTCTACAAACTAAAGGGGCTTCTCCCAAATATTTTGAAAATCTCCCCGCCTGGTATGCAAAGCAGGTAAAACAACGGGAACTTGAACCGGTAGACTATCTTATGGCTCTTGCAACTTTATTCAAACAGGTGAAAATGCCTTCTTACCAATACGAAGTATTAAAAGAGCTCTGCCTTTTAAAGCCAATGTATTTTGAAAGCCATTACAGATTAGCCAAGATAGCTGATTTCCTTGGGAAAGAAAAAGAAGCAGCAAAGTATGCTTACAAGGCTTTTCTTATCTGGCCTTACTGGGATTAAAACAAATTTCAAACCGACTGGCTTTGTTGACACTAATTGCTCTGATCCTTATAATTGAAGAAAGCCGTACAACTTCACGTCAAAAAGCCTCTTTTTAAGAGAGCGGAGGGAAATATATCATGACTATTTTTTCCAGAACGATGGTTAGAAAAATTTCAATTTTAACCCTGTTACTCTTTGTTCTATCAACCGCTGGAACCTATGCTCAGACTGTCAATCAGGTTGACATCCCGGTTAATACCGGACAACCGGTTGATGTCTCTATATTGAACAATGTATTTCCTCAACTAAACCAATTACAGGCAAATTTAAGAACCGCTCAAAACACAATTTCCACCATAGAAAAGGTTTCGACTCCGATTTATAATGAAGTTGCGCCAACAAACATGGAAGCCATGGGCATTGCGGAGCGAGTCAAAGCCATTTTGGGCAATGCAAAAAATCTTTTGACCGGCACTCTAAAAACTTCCGGCACAGCTGCCAAACAAAGTCTTCAGAGCGGCCAATCTCCTGCCAACTTACCTCTCGACCAGCAATTAGCCTACGGTGTCGAGCAGCTTGAGACACAGGCAGGTAAAATTCAGGCAAATCCCAATGCTTCGGGTATGCTTGCCAAACTCAAATCAATTCTGTCTGTTGTAAAACAAAAACTGCAGACAATTGTAAATGTTATAAGAGCAAAAATATTTGCGGTAGGGCAAAAGGTCGGTCTTATCGGCAAAGAGAAAAGCTTTGAAGATGGCAAAGTTGTAGATAGAAAAGCTTCGGCAAATGCTTCACAAAAAGTTCAATATGCCGATTCTTTTTCCGGCAAGCTTTCTAAAGGAATAAATGAAGGAACTCAAAAAGCAAAAGCTTCTTTAAAAAACAGCTTTTCCTTTTCTAATCTGGCTGTTACCACAACGGTAGCAGTAGGAACCAATTTAGCCATAGACATGATTCATGGCGAGAAGCCCTCATTCAAAAAAGCTGTTAAGTCTGTTGCATCACTTGAATTTGCCGGAAGTGTAGCGGCCTCGGCGCTTGGTGCCGCCGGGGGACAATTTGCATCCACCCTGGTTAAAACTTTTGTACCCGGACCTGTAGGTGCATTGGTAGGTTCGGTAATTCCAGTAATGTTTGCCTCAGGGTCAGGACAAATGGGTGCCAACCTGGTAACCGGCATGAAGAATGGTAATTTTTCTATAGCCCGGGCCTGGAAACAGATTGACAAAACAGACCTGGTTGGCTCTTCGATAGGATCAACCATAGGTATGGCACTAGGTGCACCCATCCCGGTAGTAGGGCCTATAATAGGCGGTATAGTCGGCGGGATGCTTGGCAGTAAAGTAGCTAAATGGGTTTCCGGCTTCACCAAGGGTCGAAAGGTCTCGCTTTTCAACCGAGGCTCACAGGTTGATCCTTCAAAACAGCCTCGTCCAAACGGAGGCTCCCCGGTATCTATCGGAGCAGTTGCCGGAGGGGGCACAAACGGCCCGGTTGTAATGGGAGACCGGCAAAATACGACGGCTGCAATTAACAGTCGAACAACTACAAATGCAACAGAAGAGCTTAAAACAGTCGAAAAGAAATATTATGACACCTATCTTAAATACAACAGACTGGTTGAATCTGGTGACACTAAAGGTGCCAGAGAAATATTTGAAGAGCTTAAAACCTATTCCGATAAATACAACGCTCTTAAAAAAGCATTAAGATAAATAAGTTAATAAACTCTTTTACAGTAAGAAAAAGCCACGAGCCAATTACAGGTTCGTGGCTTTTTCTTATCCTGCAAGCGGGCGGTACACTTGACGAAAACAGGTTTTAATAGTATCATAGCGCGTCGTCAGTTATTTTACCTGAAATTGGAGCTGTTTTTTTGAATATTCTTGTACTTGGCTCAGGTGCCCGAGAGCATTCTTTTGTATATTCTCTTTCTCGCTCTCCTTCTGTACACAGAATTTTTGCCTGCCCGGGAAATGCCGGCATGGCCAAAATAAACCTGTGCAAAAGAATACCATTCCGTGACAATATAGCTTTGGTCGAACAATTCAAAGACAGAATAGACATGGCCGTAACAGGGAGCTCTAAATTTGTAGAACAGGGTACAATCGACGCACTGGTGTTAGCAGGAATACCAGTTATTGGTGCGGCCGAAGATGCCGGAAAGATTGAAACCAGCAAAGCCTTTGCCGCCAAATTCATTGCCAGACACAATATTCCCTCTCCCTTTACCGCCATAGCGGTTAACGTAGACGAGGTAGAAGAAGCATTTGCTCAAAACCCGGAAATAAGGGTCGCTAAATGCGATGGCTTCTCGCACGGGACAGGTGTACAGGTCTGTTCAAGCCAGAAATCAGCTGAAATTGAAGCCATAAGACTTCTAAACAAAAATAAGGGACCAGTAATCCTTCAAGAAAAAGTTAAAGGGAAAGAGTGCTCTTATTCTATTCTTACCGATGGAAGACAATGGATTTCTTTCAGTTCGAGTCGCGATTACAAAAGGGCGGGCGAAAATGAAACCGGACCAACCACAGGAGGCCTCGGCTCAGTAAGCCCATCGCCTGATTTGGATCAGGAACTCGAAGAACGCATCATCAAAGAAATCGTACAACCTGTTGTGGACGGAATGAAAGAAGATAATCTGCTTTATCGTGGTTTTCTTTCCATTCAACTTATGCTTACCGATGAGGGCCCAAAAGTTCTGGAATTCAATGCCAGGCTTGGTGATCCAGAAACCCAGAGCATCCTGACAAGGTTTAGAGGAGATTTGGCCTGTCTGTTAAAAGATTGTGCCAATGGCTGCTTAACCTCTGTAGGTTCGGAAGTTGCATTCGGCAGGAATTGCGCTGTATCGGTTGTTATAGCCCGCGAAGGATATCCCGACTCAGAGACGATTGTGCCCCATATTGCAGGCCTGGAAAAATTAAAAAACAGCTATACATATTTTTCAAATTGCCGCAAATCGCCCAGCAGTGGAAAAATAAAATTCAAAAGTGGACGCCTGCTCTGTATAACCTCTATAGGATCGACAATAGAGGAAGCCAGAGACAAATGCTACACCGACATTGCCAGATTGGATCTTGCCAGGGTTTATTATCGTAAAGACATCGGCAAATAAAAAGGTCTGCATCTGAACAAGCAGATACAGACCCGGCCATTTCAAATATTAAATCAGTTTTTTGAATATGGTAAATTTTGAAAGAGTTTTCAAAAGCCAGAAATTTTTACCCTTAACGTCATCAGGACCAAAAACAGCATCTATTTTTCCTTCATCATCAATACTAACTTTATATTCTTTGGAATCATTGATATCTTTGTAAATTTCATTGCGCAACTCCCCGGCAAATTCACCGGACTTAACAGCCGCAACGACTTCAGAGTTGATCTGTTCACTCATATAATCAAGGTTATAGGTCCCAACTATTCCAATTTTGCCATCAAAAACCCAGTTCTTGGCATGAAGCTTTCGTTTGCCGTAATAAACATAAATATGGCAATTGGGAATTTCCGACAACGCTTTTTTCCAGTCGGCGTAGAACATTGCCTGAGTAGCCAGACTATCTGTGGAATATGGGCTGTTAGTGTGGATCTTAACAGAAACATCGCGACGACCGGCTCTCTGAAGTGCTGCAAATATACGATCGGTTAAAACGACATAAGGATTCTGAATCAGAACTTCTTTGCGACAACCATCAATGTATTTAACCATTTCATCGGTGATATCGTCTCTTGGCCCACCCAAAGAATGCTTATCAATAATCTTGGCCGGAGCTTCGACTGAGTTTGACATCAGCCGGAAACCGGAAAAATCACGCATATTCTTATACGGAGACAGTTCGATCAGATACTCTTTCGCTGAATTAAGATAATCTTTTTTGACATTTGGTGAGACTCTGAGTTTTTCGTTGAGAATATGACTATACATGGCATCATATGCGGCATTTAGCTCAGCAGTCATTACGTCAATATTGCCCCACAGCTCTTCAGAGATGGGAAAAGTCTTAAGCTTTGCAAATTCTTCATCGAAAGCAAAATCAAGCTGTCGTGCAACTTCAGCATCTCTAATAACAACATCACAGTCGCGATAACCTTCAGGATGGTCTACCGGACCAACAAAATAATCTTTTGAAATATTTCTTCCGCCAACCATAGCAAATTCTTTATCAACGATAAAAATCTTATCATGATTTGAAGCCATAATTTTTCTAATATCCATTAATCCAGTTAAAAGATTTGTATGAACCGGATTAAAAACTTTTACCTTACAGTTTGGCATCTCAGTCAATTCCTGAAGCAGATCCTGCCCCATCAATTTGCGAGTAAGTTGCTTGGTACCTCTGGAATCAAGCATAAGTCGAATCTTGACACCTTCCTTAGCCTTTTTGAGAAGAGCACCAAGCATAGACATGCCAAAGATATCCTTGTCAACAATGAAATATTGAATATCGATACTGTGTCGAGCCTCCTGCAAAAGCTTCCAACGAGCGTACCAGGCATCATTGTTATTGTAAACAAGTCTTACGTCGGCAGTACCACTGGCATATCCGGTCGCAGGCTTGAATCTGTCAAAAGTAACGTTGACCGGTGGAATAAACCTGGCACCCAGCTTTTCGTAGGCAAGTTGAAAATTAACATACTTTTTCTGGTTCTGGTTAAAATTATAAAGTTTCTTAACATAGCCAACCCATCTGGTAGTTTTTACCGGAAAAGCCAGCCAAGCAGTGTCTCTATATTTTTTATAAACATTCTGGGCCGAAAGATAGGAACTGTTCAACGCTTTTTTCCAATTTTCAGCATTTACGGAGGCGGAATAATAAGAAAGTCGTTGATTAGCGATATTAGCAAGCTTTGAGTCAGGCCGATTCTTTATAATTTCTTTTAATACTACCGTTGAAGATTTTTTGTCATTTTTAAGCAGATCATAAGCTTTTGCAAGTTCATAGCGAGCCATATCGACATAGTCTGAACGGGGGTTGTTCTCGATAAATGCCGCTAAGAGCCGCATCATGGCATCAGGATTTTTTCTGCCTTTTTCAGACCATAACTGGGTGAGTATCCTTCTAAGCCCTACCGGGATCTGAGCAATTCGCTGCGTAACCGTAGCGTTACCATCACCGGCTGCATCTGAGTAATCAAAATCAGATTCGCCATGACCCGAAGTACCAGTCGCACGATCTGTACCATCCAGCACTTCATCAGAAGAGCGACCCGTCTCTTTTTCGTAGGCACTTTTTGCTTTAAGGTAAGCACTGTGTAATGATTTAACTTCTGCTTCCGATTTGTTCTCTAGAATCGCATTCCTATATGCGTTATATGACGAAATGTATCGCTCGTAATCTGCTCTTACATCTGCAAAAGCAGTCTGAGCCGACAACAGAACAATTGTCAGCAAAACAGTAATAGACAAGAACTTCTTCATATCAAGCCTCCAACTATAGCCTTAACTTTATTATTATAATAAAAACCCGGCTAAAACGGAAGGGTACACTTTTTTTCCAGGGGCAAACGTGAACTTTTCGTCATGCCTGCGAAAGCAGGCATCCAGGGTTAGAACAAGAAAGACAGATTGATTAACTACCTTTTTTAAGCACCCACCTTATATTGTTAAAAACATAAACGACGATTATTCTGGATTCCTGATCCGGCTTGAACCGGTCAGGAATGACGGGCCAATATGGTTCCTGAGCGGAGTCGAATGGACCCTGTAACCGTCCATTTGGTGGTTTCGACGCTTCGACGCCGCTCAGCGCATCGCTTCGCTCAACCACCAATATACGATGACACGTAAAAATTGGCTCCTTCAATCGGCATCTTAATCAGTCTGATTTTTTTAGAGTTCACGTTTGCCCTGCTTTTTTTCCTGCGTGGCGGCCTCTTGATGATCAAATAAAATTCTAAGATTGACTTTGTTCTGACAATTCCTTGTCAGCAGATGATTCTACCTCTTTTGAGGGTGCAAGAGTTATTGAGATAATCACTACAATAAAAACTGCTATGAAAGGAAGCATTAGCATTCTTGTCCAAAAGGGGCCCTGGTAAAAAAAGATTCTGGCTTTTCCGGGCGAATCCTGGGTAATTCTAACTCGGTAAGTACCATTTTGTGGAGTTGGTAAGTAAAAGGTTTCCCATTTATCTGGGTTAGGTAAAAAACTTTTGGGCTGATAACGGAGAGCAAAGTTTTCTGTAAAGATAACCGAATCATCAGGTCCAACAACTTCAACAATCCCGGAGAAATCCTCTTTCTTCGAGCTTAAATCAAGCTGTAGGGGGTCTGTTTCAACTGCCACCACCGAAATTTCGCTGGTAGCAGGCATAGCATACCCCTCATCTGCCGCAAGACCTATTTCGCCCTCACCGAGAGGTTTCTGAAAATAGGCATGATCTATTATGTATCCAACCATTCCAAGCATTATGGTAAGAATTATCACCATAATTATTCTGCCAAACCAGCCGCTTACAAGCTTTTTCATATTTACCTACTCTTTTGGATTTAATCAACCAGGGCGGGTTGATCATTAACTATAGTAATCTTAACAGTACTGCCTTCTTGAATTTTACCAGCAATCAAGCCTCTTGCAAGCAAAGTTTCAATTTCTTTTTGCAGCAGTCTTTTAAGAGGACGGGCACCGTAGACTGGACTATAACCTCTTTCGACAAGCCATTCGCGGGCTTCTTGATCAAGTTCAAGTTTGATTCGCCTTTCTTCAAGCCGCTTCTGGATTTCTGAAAGCTGTAAGTCAATAATTTTTTCGAGTTCAGACTTCTGTAATGGAGCAAATAAAACTATATCGTCAACCCGGTTGAAGAATTCAGGTTTAAAAAATCGCTTCACTTCGCTAAGTACATTTTTTCTAGTATCTTCAGAGATTTCGCCGGCTGCTCCTATTTCATCGATCAAAGTCTGCGCAGCCAGGTTACTGGTCATAATAACCACCACGTTGCGAAAGTCGACGGTACGACCCTTGGAATCAGTTAAGCGTCCGTCATCAAGAATCTGCAGCAAAACATTGAAGACTTCTGAATGTGCTTTTTCTATCTCATCAAACAATACTACAGAATATGGTTTTCGCCTGACAGCCTCTGTCAGCTGGCCGCCATCATCATGACCTATGTAACCCGGCGGCGCCCCAATGAGTCTTGAAACAGAATATTTTTCCATGTACTCTGACATATCGATACGAACTATATTTTCTTCGGTGTCGAATAAAGCTTCAGCAAGAGCTTTAGCAAGCTCTGTTTTACCCACACCTGTGGGACCGAGAAATATAAACGAACCAATAGGACGATTTGGATCTTTAATTCCGGCTCTGGAACGAATAACCGCATCGGTTACAAGATCTACAGCCTCATTCTGCCCGACAACTCTTTTATGAAGATGATCGTCGAGATGAAGCAGCTTTTCTTTTTCGCCCTCCATCAATCTGGTAACAGGAATACCTGTCCATTTACTGACAATGTGAGCTATTTCCTCTTCTGTTACTTCTTCTCTGACTAACTTACCTGTGCTTTGCTTCTGTTTGAGTTCTTCTTCAAAATCGGCAAGTTGTTTTCTGGCTTCGGGAAGCTTTCCATGTTTGAGCTCTGCAGCCAGATTGAGATCATAAGCTCTTTCGGCTTCACTGATTTCCTGATGGAGCTTTTCAATCATGCTGCGCTGAGACTGAACTTTTTTAATCACAGCTCTTTCACTCTCCCACTGAGCTTTCATTGAGTCTGCACGATTTTTAAGGTTTGCAAGCTCTTTTTTAATATCAGCAAGCCTTTCTTTACTTGCTGCGTCTTTTTCTTTAACCAACGCCGCCTCTTCAATTTCAAGCTGCATAATTCTTCGGGTAACTTCATCGAGTTCAGCGGGCATTGATTCGATATCTGTTCTGATCATTGCGCATGCTTCATCGACAAGATCAATGGCCTTATCAGGAAGGAAGCGGTCTGATATATATCTATGAGACAACACAGATGCTGCAACAAGTGATCGGTCTTGAATGCGAACCCCGTGAAAAACCTCGAACCTTTCTTTCAATCCGCGTAAAATTGAGATAGTATCTGCCACATCCGGCTGATCTACCATTACCGGCTGAAAACGTCGCTCCAGGGCCGCATCTTTTTCGACGTGTTTTCTATATTCATCTATAGTTGTTGCACCTATACAGTGCAATTCGCCACGGGCAAGCATCGGCTTAAGCATATTACCAGCATCCATAGAGCCTTCTGTCTTACCTGCGCCCACAATAGTATGCATTTCATCGATGAATAAAATTATTTTTCCGTCACTGTTTTTTATTTCGGCCAGAACAGCTTTCAATCTTTCTTCAAACTCACCTCTGAATTTTGCCCCGGCTATTAAAGAGCCCATATCGAGAGCAAAAATGATTTTGTCTCTCAAGCTTTCAGGAACATCTCCCTGAAGAATTCTTTGCGCCAATCCTTCTGCAATAGCAGTTTTACCGACACCGGGTTCACCAATCAAAACCGGATTGTTCTTAGTTTTACGGGTAAGAATTCTTATAATACGCCTTATTTCGCCATCACGGCCGATTACAGGGTCGAGCTTACCTGTTCGGGCAAGAGCGACAAGATCACGACCATACTTTTCAAGAGCATCGTAAGTTTGTTCAGGATTTGCCGAAGTTACCCTTTGATTGCCACGTACAGCAGTTAATGCCTGCAAAAACTGGTTGCGATTGACATTCAGCTCAAGAAAAATATTACCAACTCTGGTGGCGTTTCCGCTCTCGATCATCGCTAAAATAATATGCTCAACCGACAAATATTCGTCTTTTAAAGACTTCATTTCATTTTCTGCCTGAACCAGCAATTGAGATAGTTCGGCATTGACATAAAACTTGTCGGGAGTCATGCCCGGCCCGGATACCCTCGGCAATTTTTCAATTGCCTTTTCAACCTTCTCTTTAACCAGAGCGAGGGGTACATTGATATTGTTCAAAAGCCTGGGAATTAAATCTGATTCGTCTTGAATCAAGCCCAGTAAAAGATGCTCAGGAGCGATTTCCTGATGTCCAAAATTTACAGCAAGATTTTGCGCCTTCTGCAAAGCTTCCTGCGATTTTTGTGTCATTTTGTTAATATCCATAACCATCCACCTTATTATATATTTATTCAACTATCTTATAATGCAATAGCCGTGCCATTGGTCGTCAAAGTGGCTAGACCTCTCAATTAATCGCCATCTGGCGTTATAAGAATAACAGTTTACAACCTTACATGCAACGTCGCACCGTTAAATTATGCGTCACTTTTGTCGCAATTTATGTCGTTTTATTATTGTTTTCTTCGTAGTTTTAGTGACTCTGTGTGAGGCAAAAATATCGGTTGTCGGGTTCGATATCGGTTTCGCTTATCGAAGAATTATGAAGCTGAACCCCTTGTTCGATACCGAGTACCGATAGCGATACCGAGACTTTATGAGGCTGGTTTGAAGGTTGGTCTTCTTTATGAAGAGCTGACATTCATGAACCGATAATAGCTGACGTTATTTGCATCTGATTTAATTAATGAGATAATATGTTTAACAGAAAGATAATATTGAGGTGCGACAAATGAAATTCAGAACTTTTTTCCTTGCCGGTTTTCTCTTGCTTTTTACTACCGTATTGCCCGCTTTTGCGGCTCCCTTGAGTCTCGACTATCAGCTTTCGGGCAGCGGCAATGTACAACCCCGGGACTGGCAGATACGCCTTGAGTTTGATCAACCGGTTTCGAGCCTGGAAATATCACAGAACATCAATCTTGAGTTTAACGAGCGAAATACGAAATTTGAATTTCATAACTCCACCGAACTTGGTGACCGGGAGCAAAAAAAAGCCCTTCCCTCAGAAAGAAAAATCTTTATTATCAAACCCTCTAAAGTTCCGGAAAAGCCGGGAAATTATCGCCTTATTATTAACAAAGGCCTTTCTGCCGACAATAATGCAAAGCTGAAAAGAAAAAAAACAATTGAATTTTCAACTGTATCCGGCACAACTCTTCTTGGTTTCGAACCTTATTTTCAATCACCCAAAAATAAGGGTGTCTATATTTATCTTTCTGATAAAATCAGAGATCACCTGCTGAAAAAGAAAATTAAAATCTTTCCGCCTGTCGGACGCTTTCAGGTAGACCGGCGTTATTCCAGAAACCGTAATAAATACAGAATTTACGGCAAGTTTATTACCGGGCAGAGATATAAAATATCCATCGAAGGCGGGTCAGTCGGCGACAAAAAGCATGTACTAAACCCCGACAACTTTTCTTTTGTTTCCTGTGGCCCGGATCCCGAAATCAGGTTCGCGGCTGACCGATCGGTTATAGAACTTAAAAGCAGGCAATTGCTACCATTAAGTTTTGCAAACACCGGAGATTTTAAGTGCCAGCTTATGAGAGTCCCGCCCTTATTTGCTCCCTGGCTTGATTCACTGACTATTTTTCCTCAAGTCGAAGAACAAAGAGATAACGAATTTACATCCTTCAGAGTAAAAGGCAGCACCAGGAAAGCTCTGGAAAAATCAGCAGAACAGCTGGACAACCTCATGCTTGATTGTGTTAACCGCAACAAGGCGATTAAAGAGCTTAGCAAGCTGCAAACGATTCCCGGCATAGAAAATTTTCTGCGCCCGGATTTTTCTTCGACAAGCGAAGGCTTTATCGGCTCCAAAGACCCCGATAAAGAATATTATTTTGCCCTGCCCCTTGATATTAGACCTGAGCCGGAAAAAGGTGGAAGCGTCGTAATCAAGCTAACCGAAAATCAGAAAAAGAACGGCCAGCAAGCCACCAGACTTTTTCAGGTAACCGATCTGTCAATAACATATAAATTCAGTCGCAAGAACCTTATCATCTGGCTAACCTCAATGCACTCGGGGGAACCTGTGGCAAATGTTCCTTTAATGATAATGCTCAAAGACGATGTAACTTTATTCCCGGGGAAAACCGATAAAGATGGTTTGATCACAATCTCTGCCGACAGCTCATACCCGGCAATTAAATGGAAAGATAACAATCCGGAGATAACCAGTAAAAAAGGAGAAATCTCTGACATGCTTATTGCAGCGGCAGCAACAAAAGATGACAGCTGCTTTGTAAGACTCAATACAAACAGGCTGATACCTTCTTCTGTTAATTCCGCTTATATCGACAAAAGCAGTAATCTGGGAGCAAAAGCGCACATTTTCACCGAAAGAGGAGTATACCGCCCTGCCGAAACCGTTTTCTGGAAAGCCACCCTGAGAAATTTTGCCAGAAATGAAATCAGAGCACTCGATAGCGAGCAGGTTAAGATAAAAATTTATAATCCCCGAGGCGAAGAAGTTTATGGCAAAACCCACAGACTGAACGATTTTGGAACAGCATCAGATTCATTTGCCTTAAAATCATATTCCCCGCTCGGGCGTTACGACATCAAACTTTATTTGCTGTCAGAAAACACAACAAAAGCCGCTGAGGGTCTTTCACCTGAATGGGATTTTCTAATGAATAGAAAGCCCTCAAAACTAATATCTAAGAATAAAAACATCATGAAGTCTGCAAAAGTCGAAACCTTCTTAAATTCAACCGGTTTTCAGGTTCAGGAGTTTCAACCGCCAAGGCATTATGTAGAAATCGAAAATAAGCTTGAAGAAAGAATGGTAGAAACCATTGTCGGGCAAAAGAATAAAATGCCTTATCTTAAATGCACTGTTAAAAGTCGCTATTATGCCGGCGGTCCTCTGCGCCATGCCAAAGTTCAATGGCAGGCTCACCTGAAAGAATGCGACACCAAAATTGCAGATTATCCACTATTTCAGTTTGGCAACAATGAAGAGAGCAAAGATCTTATCGAAGCAGGGAATTCCGTTCTAGACAAAAATGGGAACCTTGTAATATCGATTCCCGTCTCACAGGAAGTGTTGAGCGGAACAAAAAGTATTCAAATAGCTGCAACAGTTCTCGATGTAGACAGCCGACCGGCAACCGGAATTAACAGTTTTGAGCATACCCCCGATTACAGGGTTGGAATCGGCAAGCTTCCCCCGATAATCAATCAAGGGCAGGAATTGCCTCTCGAGGTAATAACCCTTGATAAAGAAGGACGAAAGATTCAGAACGGTAAAATCAAGCTGGACATAATGAAACAAAAGTGGTTTTACACTCAGAAACGCAATCAATCCGGAGAAGTTTATTACCACTGGTCTAACGGTTGGTTGAGAAGCCAGAGCTTAACCGGAGAAATTAAAAACGGAAAAGCGACCTTCGACCTTGTTCTACCCGAAGGCGGAAACTATCTAATCGAAGCTGCTTATGAAAACTCTCAAGGCATTTTCAAATCGACCTATAGCTTTTACGTTCAAGGTTCATATTCAAGATTTCGCGATTACAACAATGACTCGAGAAAACGAAGTGAAAATGAAATAGCTCTACTAGCTGATAAGCAGGTAGCTAAAATAAATAACAAAGTTAAAATCAGATATTCGCTGCCTTCTCCGGCCGACTATGCCTTGCTTACCATGGAGACCGACGAAATTCTAAGCGCAGAAGTCATAAAAGTTGGAAAATCTCATGGCAGCCTGGAAAAGGTCATCGGCAAAGATTGCAGGCCCAATGTTTATATCAGCCTTACCGCACCCTCCCGGCGTGGTGATTTCCCGATTTATACCAGTCAGGTCGACAAAAACTATCCAAAAACCTACTTTGGCTTTACCAATATAAAAGTTAAAAACAAAATTGAGAAATTATCTCTTAAAATTGCTCCAGACAAGCCCGAAGAGCTCAAAGCCCTGCCCGGAGAAAGTGTTGAAATTAACCTTGAAATAAAAAATCAAGACATGCAGCCTACAGAAGCAGAAGTTGCTGTTTGCGTTGTCGACGAAGCCGTATTATCACTTACAGGTTTTGTAACACCTGCTCTAGACTCGTTAACAGATTTCATTCTGCCTTTAAAAGTTTTTTCAGGTGATTTGCGCACTTCACTTATCAGCCAGGAATTGTTCGAGTTAATCGGAGTAAAAGAATTAACAGGCGGCGATGGCGGAACAGGCAACATAAACGCAGACTTTGATCTGCGCCAGGACTTCAGACCGGTAGCCTTCTGGGCACCAGCCCTTTATCCCGACAAACAAGGCAAAATAACCATTAATTTCAAAGCCCCGGACAGCATGACTTCATATCGAATCTATGCGGTTGCAGCCGATAAACATTCGGCGTTTGCGACCACAGATCGCCAACTGCTTATCAGCAAAGACTTTTATATAGAACCGGGCTTACCAAACTTTCTAACTGCGGGCGATAAAGCAGTTTTCCCACTCAGTCTTAAAAATAAAACCAATTTCTCTGGTATTGCCGATTACCGCATAGAAAAAGCAGAAAATCTCAGCATGACACCTATGAAAGGGCAGGTTGAGCTTCAAGCTTTCACCAACTCGACTTCCAAAATCCAGATGAATGCAGATAATGGTTGCCAGAAAAGTTCGATAATTTTTTCCGGCAACTTCAAAGGAATGCAGGACAGGATAAAGCAAACTCTGACCATCAACCCGGCAACGACCATTATTAACCGGTATTCCAGTGGCCATTTCACCAAATCGACCAGAATTAAGCCTGACCTTCCCAAATATGTATCCAATCTTTCCGAACCAAAAAAACAGGGCACCATTTCTGCACGACTTCAGTTATCGGCAAGCAAATGGTCGAAAATTGTACCTGCAATTGGCTATCTGCTTAAATATCCTTATGGCTGCATAGAGCAGACCTGCTCGGCAATTATTCCATTAATTGCAATAAGAGAACTTATAGATCAGGGATACTTGCAAGCCTATGCCCACACACCTGTCGATGACTTTATCGAAAATGGAATCGAGCGAATATTGGGAATGCAACAACCATCAGGCGGCTTCTCCTACTGGCCCGGTTCAAGCAACATTTCCTGGTGGGGAAGCCAATATGCTGTTCTAGCCTTGAGCATGGCAAAAAAAGCCGGTTTCACTATCGATCAGGATCGCATCGACAAAGCAGTTAAGTTTACCAGAAACGGCCTTTTCGGTAACAATAACGAAAATAACTATCGCAGGGGAATTATGGCTCTTGCTGCGGTTAACCTTGCAATGAATCAGACACTCAAAGAAGCTGATCTTGATGTTATAGGCAAAGGGTTCAGCGACAAAGAAACAGAGGCGCTTCCATTGCTGATACTTGCCCGCACCCTTAATGGCAAAACCGATAAAATGCAGCTTCACGCAATGTTAAAGAGATTAAAACCGGCTAATAAAAGCGTAACCCACAGCTGGTATTATTCTTCAACCCGCGAAAACGCCTTTGCTCTCATGGCCATTCTTGAGGCAGGTGGCGATATTAAACAAGCCGATCAATTTGCCGGCGAGATCCTCGACAACATCACCGAAAAGGGCTATTGGAACTCTACTGCCGACACCGGCTTTGCTCTTCTTGCACTTTCTAAATACTTTAAACGCACTCAGATAAAAGAAAGCAAAAAAAACATTGAAGTATCTATAACGACTTCTAAAGGAAGTTTTGCAAAGAAAGTCAATAAGTATGGTGCAACTATTGAGTTATCTTCTGAAGAACTAATAAACCCGGATGGCTTAAAAATAACCTGTTCGGATGATGTTTTGCTTAACTGGTCGCTCGACTACAATTATCCTGACCATGAAAACAGGCAGGAAAAGGTTAACAAAGGCTTTAACATAAGCAAAACACTGACGAATCTGAACGGAGAAGAAGATATAAAAGTCGGCGATCTGGTAAAAGTTACGGTAATATTTGAAGATAAATTCAATTTTGATGACAAGCACAGAATTCTACACTATCTTGCCCTTGAAGACCCTGTTCCTGCCGGTTTTATTCCGGTTAACACATCATTGAAAAATGACAGTCTTCCTGCATCCGAACTAGACAACGAACAAGCTTATTGCAGCTGGGAAAACGGCTCTTACAGGTTTTATGCCAATCATCAGGAAATGCATGATGACAAGGTCCTGGCCTTTAAAAACCGCTTGTGGTCCGGAAGCTTCAGACTTGAATATTACCTCAGAGCAGTTTGCGAAGGCAGGTTCAAAATGAAACCAACCCATGTTTCATTAATGTATAATCCTGAAATTTACGGCATGACCATAGCCAAAGAAATTGAAATCAAGGGATCGAGATAAAACGAAGCTGAACTAAGGGTTTTAATGCCTTGAAAAAGAAACTGACAATATCTTTTGTTATTGCAACCACAGGCCTTGTTTGCCTGTGGTTGCTTCGCTCGTGGTGGCTGCCTTTTGTCGCAGACAATCCGGTTAAGCTTGTCGAGAAAAGATTTAATTCCGGAACAGTCTTAACCGATCGTTATAACCATCCTTTACGAATTTATCCTGACCGCAATGGAGATTTGCACTTTTATCTTCCTCTGGCAAGCCACTCCCAGCAAATTACGCAGACAGTGCTAACCGCAGAAGACAGGAATTTCTTTCAACATCCGGGGTTCAATATCTTTTCAATTGTCCGGGCAACCTGGCAGAACTTGATTAATTTAAAAATCATTTCGGGCGCATCGACTATTTCTCAACAGCTTATAAGAATATTAAAACCAAGACCGCGGACCTTCAAAAGCAAATTTCAGGAATTATTTTCTGCTTTGTTGCTCGAAAGCAAATACAGCAAAAAGGAAATTCTGGAGTTTTATTTGAATTCAGTCCCAATGTTCGGCAATATCAGAGGATTCAACCTCGCATCGATGCTTTTATTTAAAAAATCGCCTCAACATCTCAATCTGGCAGAGTCTGCGACGCTGGCAGCGCTTGTGCAGTCTCCGGGCAGACTATCGCCTTTCGATTCCAAAAGCAATAAGCTTTTAAGAAAGCGCAGGGACTGGATAATTCGAGAAATGATAAAACTCGGTTATTGCACTTTAAAGCAGGGGAAGGAAGCTATTAAAACGAATATTCCGGAATACAAATCACGCTTACCTTTGAAAGCCCCCCATTTCTGCAATCTTATTCAACAAAACGGAAAACTAGAATCAGGCAAGGTGCGAACCACTATATCTCTGCCATTACAAAATCTGCTCGACAACACCTTACGCTCACATTTATCGCGCATTGCTGATTACGGAGCTCGACAGCTCTGTGGAATGATCGTTAATGTTCCGGAAATGGAAATCCTTGCTATGGTGGGTTCTGCCGAATTTGGTCCTATTGCCGGCGGCTATAATAATGGCTGTTTTGCCAAAAGATCAGGAGGCTCAAGTTTAAAGCCCTTTTTATACGCCCTGGCTTTCGAACAAGGTTTTTACCCCTCTTTCGTCATACCCGATACGATGCGAACCTACAAAACACCCCAGGGCGAATATCTTGCCAACAACGCCAACAAGAGATCTTATGGGCCGGTTTCGATACGAACAGCTCTTGGCAACAGCCTTAATATTTCTGCCGTTAAAATGCTGAACCTGATCGGTATAAAAAGCTTTTATAAACTTCTAGTTGAAACCGAGTTACTTGAAGAAACAAAGGGTGCTGCTGATTTTTACGGGCTGGGGCTGGCGATAGGCAACCCTGAAATTAAAATGATCGATCTGGCACAGGCCTATGGCATATTTGCTAATCAAGGAAAACTTAAATCAATTTCGATGATAATGAACGAACCGGTTAGAGAAAAACAAATATTTAGCGAAGCTACGTCTTATCTTATTTATGAAATTCTTTCAGACCCTACAGCCCGACTATTTACTTTCGGCAACCCTGACTTTTTTAAATTTAAAAATCGATGGGCCCTGAAAACCGGGACCAGCACTAACTACCGGGACAGCTGGCTAACAGCCTTTAATGGGAACTATATAATAAGTTTATGGGTCGGAAATTTTGACGGATCTCCAACTCGCGCTCTTTCCGGAACAACTGCCTGTGGCCCCATACTCAAAGATATAATCAGCGACCTTGGATCAAGAGCCAAATTTTCAGCAATAACAAAACCCTCTGGAGTAAAATCAATCGAGGTCTGCGCAATCTCGGGCAAAAAAACCGGGAAGCTCTGCAGCAGAACTGCTCTTGATCTTATATCCAAGCAAAGTCGGCCCAAGAGTATATGTGACTTTCATAAAAAAGAAGCAGTTTTTCATGAGCTCGAAGCAGATTATGCAATCTGGTTGAGAAACAGAGCACGTAAAATCAGCTTAGACCCTTTTAAACTAAAGGGTTTCAGTCAAATAGCTGATCCGTATAAACTACCGGGCATTAGTGTTAATAAACAAAAAAAAGCAGCGGATAGCAAAAAGAATACAAGCAATCTTTCATCAACTGGCAACAAACAATGTACAATAAAGATTGTTTCACCCCACAATAACGATACCTATCTTATGAGCAATTATCACGAAAACTTTTTGCATTTGCGTGCAATTCCCGAAGGATCGTGTGGCGAGATTATCTGGATGATCAACGGCAATGAATTTATTAGAACCTCTCCGCCCTACGAAGCTTACTGGCCAATGAAGCCAGGAAAGCATACTATTACCGCACTGGGGGAATCCGAGTTTGCTTCGCAAATTACAATTTCAGTCGAAGACTGATCTTTACAAATCTGTTTTGGCTTAAACTTTATTATATGGTATTCTAATAAGTGTATGAAACCTCAATTAATACGACATTTAATTTTAATGATTTTTTTACTGTCATGCTGGGCGAAAGCTTCTACAGCGTGTAGTCTTGCCGTACATGACTGGAAATTGATGTTTTTCACAAAAGTACCTGTTTCTGCTCCCTTGTTCCCAATTGCTGAATTCAGCTTTTTAACAAACAGTTTTAAAGAGAAGCCGACAAACAAAGTTTACTGGCTGGCAGAGCATAATATGATGTCCCGGTTCCTTGCTGAATTTATCAATGCGCTTGATGGCTGGCCCTCAAAGATTGACTGGATATTGCTTGAACCAGACGAAAGTCCCCTCAGTCTTGCCAGAAAAAGCGATAGAAACAATCCTCCATTAATTGTCGGAAGTGATAAAAATTATCTAAAAATTGCCTTTTTTTCTGATGCTAATTCAGATTACAAGTGCCATCAAATTGTTATAATGCTGAATAGTAGATTGCGTGGTGTTTTCCCGGGCACAAATCAGCCATGGGCTCAAGAGACCAACAGCATGGCCTGGGTCTCTTTTATTTTCTATCAGATTCCTTTTCCGCCAACAATAATGTCTTTGGCTATATTTCCAATCAATTCAACCCGTATGAGTCTTTTTGAAGACCACCCTCTGGTTGAGCGCTTTCTGGCTCTTAAATTGCTTAGACGCAGAGCTGATCTGGAAATAGACCCTTATCAATTCGATTTTCCGGAGTTACCAGATTGATGCGTAAATTTTTTTTTACAATGTTAAATATTTTTTTCATATTTTTCAGTCTGCCGTTATTGGCGCAGACCTTTAACACCTGCGATCTTCAAAGACTGCTTGAGCAGCACCCTCTCATGAAAAGTTTCGACAGTAAAACAAACCGCTTCAAAAACACTAAAAGTGCCATAAAAGACGTTAAAGAATTAAAACAACAACTCAAGAATATTAAAAGCACTATAAAAGAGCTCGAGACGCAAAAATCGAAACATGTGTCTGCGGCACTTACAGGTTCAAATGACAAAGATGCCGAAAAGGTCCTCTGGCAAAAAATAAAAAAATCAGATCAAAAAATTCTGAATTTAAAAAACAAATTACCCGAAATAGAAGAATTAATAGGTACCGGCGGCGTCCCTCCCACAACAACCCTATTGCCCATTGCAAAGCAAATCATGAAAGAAACCATTGCTGAATTAGAGCCCGGTTCGGAAAAAATCATTCTGAATAAACTACCCAGATTTTATCAGCCTCCTCCAGATTTTAATAAAAATCTGTTAAGAGATTTTTTTAACAACCCACAAAACGCTAACGAACTTTCTGACTACCTTCGACGAACAAATAGAATCTCACTTTTGTTTCAGCAAATTAGTCAGCCTGTTTTAATAAATGAAAGGGAAAATAGATGAAAAAAATCAAAATATTTTTTCTTGTTTGTTTTATTGTTCAGTTTTTATTTTTTCCTTCCAGCTTAAAAAGCGCTGATATAGCAAAAGTAAACCTGGGCCTGGCAATAAGCCTGCACCCGAAAATGTCACTGTTCGATTTTGATCGAATGGGCTTTTTTAAAGTCCAGACCGGCCTTTCAAATGAAGAATTCCAGACTGAAGTCCAGCAATTAAAAAAAACAGCAAACTCTTCTAAACTGGAAGATGAAATTAACGAATTGCAAAATCAGCTTATAAAGATAGATACAAAAAAAGGTCGAATTATGAATGAACCGGCATTAGATTCCAATGCTGAAATCAAAAGAATTGAAAAACTACGCGAACTCAATTCCAAAACAGATAAAGTTTTGAAGGAAATAGATGAAATCAAGTATCAGCAATCCTGTCCCGAACTTACCAACCCGGAAAAAACCAGAGAAATTTTAAATAAAATTGAGCAGGAAACCCTTTCAACCTTAAAACAAATTTCCGCCAAAAAGGGTTATGAAATTGTCTTAAACAGCTCTATTACGGTGCCATTCAACTATCCATTGAAATATGTGTCCGGCGAACAATACGGCCTTGGGGTTCCGGGTATAGATTACAGTCTTTTTTATTCATTTCTTGCTAATCGTGACCACATTTTGCCATCAGATGAAATTCCTGAATCTCGAAAACTTATAAACTGGTTGGAGCTGGTACATTCCCCGGATTCACTCGATATGCTTCCTCTGAAGCCTTACCCTCTTGTGTTGTCCGGTGGCGATGACCTGACAACAGAACTCGTAACCAATATCTACCAAAAGTATGAAATTGATGAGAAAGTAATAAGTGCAGTTGAAAGTGTTCTGGATTTAATAGAACGACACAATCTGAATTATGATACTGAAATTGATAAAATAATGGCTCCAGATTAAAAAAACAGAAATGGCACAAATATTGCAGGTATATAGAGAAGGAGATTTAATGTACCAAGCGAAGCGGAACAAAAATGGGTTCACTCTGGTTGAAATATTAATTGCCGCTGGCGTTTTATCGTTGTTTCTCGTCGGTCTTTTTTCTTTTTACCGTATGGGTAGTCGCATGTTTATGACCGGCAGCTGGAAACTCAACAAGCAAAAAGAGATGGAAAGATTTATTACAAATTTAAAAGAGAGAATAGAACAGGCATCTAATGCTGTTCAAGTTGAACCTGGCGCGGGTGCCCCAGATGACCAGATGGTAGAATCAGCATCTGACTTTGTTACTGTAGAAAATGATACGACTGTATTAAGACCAGAGGACGACACCAGACTTATACTTTTCAGCATCTGCAAGCCTGACATGACGGCCTTTGGCAACGACCCGGCCCAACCCGGGCAAGGTCCTGGCCTCATTCTTCACCATTGTCTAATGGCACGCCCTGCCGCAAAAAAACTTTACACCCTTTATTTTCATGCTAATACCGACCGAGTTGCTCATAGTGGCATTGATTATTTCAACAGTCCCGTCGACTACTTTCCCGACATGATGGAATTTACTGCTCCGGAATTCAATGCTCCACCTTCGGTATTTTCACTTGGGAATGCTCCATACACGATAAAACTAACAGAAGTTTTTGCAGCCAGCTTCACGGTTGAAATAGCTTCCGGCACCGATGCCATGGACGATACCGAAAAAATAATCGGAGTCGATATTACTTGCCAGCATCCGCGTTATGAAGCAACAAAAGTATCGCAATCTTTTAAGGCCAGGATTGATTTTTCCGTGCCGGTTAATGAAATGTCCCCCGGAGACTTTTAATTATGTATTTACGAAAAAATAGAAAGAACAGTGCTATAACGCTGACAGAAATTATTCTTGCCATGGCCCTGGTTGCCACGGCCTTTATCCCTATAATGGGTGTTATGGGCACTTCAATAAAAGCTACTGACAAAGACAACAGAACTATTAAAGCAGTTAATTTATGCCAGCAAAAAATAAACCAGGCTTTACAAATGCCTTTTGGTTATCTTGAAAGAAATGCAAACCCGGAAGTCGAATATGGTACAGATATTCAGGAAACACTTCAATCTACGGCAGGCAGTAAAATCATAAAACTCGTTGTCGGCCCTGAAGAAATCGATGGCATCCAATTTAAATTTGTGCTTAAAGTAAAGGACAGACCAGGCAGCTTTACCGTTCCCATGTATGATCCTGCTGCCAAAGCCGCGAACAAAGACGATCCCAAAGCCTGGGATTGGAACATTAGAGAAATTAGTTATTCAGAAATGTGTTACCAGTATACTATGACCGTTTTCTGGAAAGACAAAGGCAGTAACCGCCAGAAAAGATACAGTCTAGCTTCTTTTAAGTCGAGGGTAAGAGAATGAAAATACGTTATAAAAACAATCCAAGAAAAGGCATGGCACTAATACTTGCCCTGGTCTTTGCTGTTGTATTGTTACAAATGGCCCTGGCTTATAGCAGCATGACTAAAAGTTCCAAACCACAAACAATTCAGATTGATGAACGAATAAAGCTCGATTACCTGGCAAAAGGTTTAACAGAGCTCGCTCTGCTTAAGTTCCAGCTTTACCCCGGTGATTTTTATGCCTGCTGGGAGGCCGCCGAAAAAGGCAATGATAAATGGCTCAAAAGTTTTACTACCCAAGCTCCAGAATTTACCATCAACAATTTTACGGAATCCAGCTCCTCGTTTAACAACCAGGCAATAGGAATTCAGCTTGCCAGCATGGCACTTTACACTGACAACAAATGGAACAAAGAGGCTCTTTTTATTCAAGCTGGAGCAGAATATACAGACCAATATGGACGAAACATCTCAAAAGATGCCATTAGAATAGTTTCAGTTAAAAGAAGGTTAACAAGAGAATGAAAACAAGAATTTCACCAAAACACTCAAAATTTCTAGTCTGTTCTTCGATAATTTTACTTCTTTCTATCTTTAATCATGCTTCATCTTCTAAGTTAAATGCAGCAAGACAGACCGCTATAGGCAAAGTCGATCTAAAGGCTCTTATTCTTCTTCACCCTTCCATGAGAAGCTACAATCCATACATGCAGGGTTTCAAACTCAAAGCCGACCAGGTAACTCAAGCACGGGCAAAGCAACAGTCGCAAGAACACAAGTCAGAATTAAAACAATTACAAACCAAAGCAAAGGCTGTTGAAGGCAGGATTACAGAGACCCAGCGCAAATTCAACCGGGAAATGGAATTATTGACTAACAACTATCTTGAGGGAATAGAACATCTGGCTACAGGGCCAAGAAGGCTTAAGAAAAAAGAGTATGACCTGAAAAAAAGCGAGAAAGAAGCAGAATATGGAGCAAGATTACAATCCTATGGAGTTCAGCTGCTACAAATCGAAGAAAAAATTGACCAGTTAGAAAAAGCAAGCTATGAGCCTGGATATACGACATTCGAAGAAACGCAAAAGAAATTTAACCGCATTCTCAATGAAATACGCCAATATACTAAACAAATTGCCAACCGAAAAGGAATCGAAATTGTATTGAATTCCAAAAGCCGTGATTTAAAATTTTTAGAAAAAGAAAAGTCGGTTATTTCTCCTGATCTCAATTACAATAAAATCTTTAAAATGCCTTTCCCAAAAGCCATCAGAAATGATAAGCCCGCTATTCAAGGCTATTATTCCAATCTTACCAGCATGGCAAAAAACTGGCTTCACAATGGCTCTGATATTCTACAACCATTTTCAAATAAAGTTATTGATAACGACATCTTTATCGGCGGGCAAGACCTGACCGTTGAAGTGCTGAAAGCTATTTTCAAGGCTTATAAAATTGACCCTAATATAGGTAATGCAGTAATTCAGTCCGTTTTAGAATAGCTTGTCCTTGTTCGCAGATTAATGAAGGAGGGAGTATATGTCTGCAAGACGCTTTTTTAAAGGGATCCTGGTGATCCTGTTGTTTTCGATCTTATTTTCAAGTTCTGTTTACGCAGAACTCAACCCCCAATACAGAAGAAACGGGGAATGTTATCTTCTTATAGGAGAAGGCGGCTACAAAGGAATTTATCGCCTTAACAATCCTGAAAAGGATCGATACTACTCCCCCCCAAAATACCTTTTTCAGCCATTAAGCTCCATCGGATTTTCGGTCGATCTAAACCGTAAAATCTACACTTTTTCCGAAAGAGTTCAGCGAGGCTTCAGCATGCTTTCCGAGCCGCTCAAGAGGCAGGTTCTCGACTCGGGCAGCACAGATTTAGCCGATTACGGTTATCACGCTTACATTCATTACGATCACCGTTCCTGGGGCAGAAACACCAATGTATACCGCACCGGCCCTAGAGGACGCCGAATAAGAAGAAATGGCTGGTGGGGAAGACGCTGGTGGCCGCATTTCCGATCAGCAGGCCCTGGCCGTCCTATTCCGACTCCTCCCGGCAATCCCCTTCCCGATGTTTCAATTCCGTTAAGAGTCTACAGAGGAAAACAATGGTATGAAATTCCAAACGGAGCCTGGTTTTCGAGCTGGCGGACAAAAAGATGCCAGTGGAACAGACCCGGTCCGCGCGGCTTCTTTTATGTTGTTTATGGCGACAGAGTAGAAGGCAGAGCTCACAACTGGACCCTTTATACCTACAGTCCCAACAACGTAAACCTTGACGCTCCACGTTACAGCAGAGACTCCGGCGCTGTCGTTGCCGTATCTTATGATAAGCGAATTCGACGTCAGATTTTTGCAGGTTGTCTCGATGGCTGCGGCGGCGCAAGTGGCTCCGGAAGCGGTTCTGCAGACCCAATGATAACAGACCTTGCATTTATGCCCCCGATTAAAGATCAGCCTTCGCGAACCTACTTCTATTCAAGACCTGTTGGTAAAACAAACTACGAAATAACCCTCAATCGCTCCAGATATGCCCCTCCGGCTCCACGTAACAATCCTATTATAGGCAGCCCATCGCGAACCAATACCTACTGGATTGATGTTTCAATGAGGAATGTTACCTCTGACTATATTTACACTATCAGCACAAACGATATTAAGAACTGGTTCAGACAAGCAACAAGCGAGACCAACAACAGAATCAATATTTCGGCAGTGACTGTTTCCAATCAATGGAACCAGAAAGGTGGCATCGTTTTTGCTTATGATAAAAACGAAAGAAAAGTTTACAAATTTATTCGTTACGAAGATGACCCTGAAAATCCGCCCATCTCACGAGAAAGATATGAACGCATCAATGTCGAAGATCTTTTTTCTCTTATTGATGCTGATACAGAAGGTGAAATAGACGACATCAAAGCCGATGGTTTCGGTAATCTTTATTTTGCCATGTCTTTCCCAACTAAAGACATCTATAGCTATAATCCCAAAAAACATTTCGAACTTAATGACGCCATTAGAGTTTATCCTGACCCACGCCAGGACCCTGATGAGGATGAAAAAAATGTCTGGTTGATTTACTGTCAGGAATATGCAAAAGCCGTTTTCGAAAGAAGTATTTATAGCTCCGTTCCACAAGAGGTCGGTCGAAAAGTATTTGCCAAAAAATACTATAACGTTCCAGTCCACACAAACCAGAAATGCCTCGACGAGTTAACAGCACTTAGAATGCCAAGTGGGAGAGTCGACGACATACTTGCCAGTTATTCAGCCGACACCACTATAGGTAATGGCGATGGAGATATAGACGAAGATGATTTTTCCGAAGGTTCTCTTGGGCTTTATTCGGACTTGAACGGCCGTGACCCCGGCAGAGCAAAAATTGCCGTTATCAATGTTCCCACTCCCCCGGAAGTTATCAGTCTGGCAGGCAAAGATTCATTTCTCGATATATGTGGCCCCTACACCGATATACCTACTCCGAAAGAAAACAGCACCCAGCAAAATAAATACCTGCTGAAACCTGCTCCTGAAGAATTCTCCAAAAATACAATGTATTACTTTATGGTAGAAAACTACCCGATGTCGGCATACGCCTGGAATCCAAATGATCAGCCCGACTGGGATGGAGATGGCCGGCACGGTGGATTTATTACTTCTATCAGCGATAAAAAATCTTCCACAGATGGCGGAAGTGTCGCCTATCGTTGGCGCAGCTGGCTGGTTGAAGATCCATTCGGTGATCCGGTTTGTCCACCAAAACCTGTTCCAGAAACAGCTACTCCCAGAGATGGCAGCAGCACAGGCCAAAGTAATATTACCGCATTTTATTCACCGGTAAATGGCAAATTCATTATTACCTGTCAGGTAATTTATGACTGGTATGACTATGATCTTCTGCCGTTCGGAAGCACCGTCGATGACAAGGCATCTGTATTCCGCGCCAAGACCAGAGCCAAACCGGTTTCTCCAGGCGGCTTAACAATGCAGCCTACCAGCAGTCAGCTCATGAATATAATGAATACTAAGCCCTTTAAATTTATGCAGGCTTCTGCTTCTGAATATATAAGTCATATTTCAGAAAAGGCAGAAGGGGATTCTCATAGCGCAAATTACGCATGTTATCCAATTGTTGTTGCTGGCACGGCTTCTGAACCTCCCCCTCCAGAAGATTTAATTGCCGAGCTTGAACGCTGTGATGGCTGGGACGACAATGACCCAACTAATAACAGACACTGGGCAACCGCAGAAGAAGGAGGCTCAACCTATCACGGCCTTGAAGCAGGCAAACCATATTTCTGGAGAATTAACCTGGCTTCACAATCACTACTTTTTGCCGACCTTTCCGATGATAGAAGCCCTTATCGCCAGTTCCTGATAGATAAAATGACAACTCCTGAATACGAAGACGGGAAACAGGTTAACACCATGTTCGTCAACTATATGGATGGTCTTGAGTTCAAGGACGATCCGGCGGTGGACGATGAATTAGAGTGGGAGAAAGATGACGACAATCCCACTGCGATAGAACTGGAAGCTTATTTGAAATATACAGTTCCAGATAAAAATGGCGATCCAAAAGAAATTCCACTTCAACTTCTTGATTCATACACTAACATACCTAAAGACAGCAGAGGCAAGCCCAAACCCATTAAAGCTTCAACTCCGATGTCTTTACCACCTACCGATCCATTTTATGCCGATCTTTACATCAAGATGACGCGCACCTTGAAATATGACCTGTGGATGCTTGACGAAGACGGCTATAGAGAACGCTATCTGGGAAAACTGAAACCATTACGTATTACCCTTTACGGTAAAACAAAGGTTCTTATAGTCGACAAACAAAGACCAAAAATTCTTTATGATAAAACCAAACCCATAAACCTTTTTGCAGACGCGGGAGGTCCCATACGTTCAGGCTATGGGCCACTAGGGGGCAATCCGGCTTCGATCAGCTTCCAGATTTCCGACAACAACCCCTGGGAATCTGTCGATACAGTTATTGGTATAACACATCCCAGGACCTATGCGGACAACAAAAGTCACAACTCTGGAGCGCCTTCAAGAGCTCCTACTTCCAAGTTTAACTACAAACCTGTTTTTGCTAAACGTTTAAATCGTAAAGTAGCCCTGAGCTTTGACCGGGCAGCCCGTATTGACACCGGTGGTGTTAAACTTTTCGAACCTGACCAGTATGCACCAAGTTCTGATGCCAGTGGCGACCAAACCTTTGCTCAGACATTTGGAACAAAATACACCCACCTTTATAACGATGCAGGTCCGGTTCAAAAGCGCATGCAAAGGTTCTTGCAGCAGCCCAGCAAAACCAGAATTGGCGACAGAGACGTTCATATATCTACCATAGGTTTCTATGTGCCTCTACGTCACCTGGCAGTAAATTCCGAAGATGAAGACTCAAATGTTCTGCCCAAAAGCTACGCCAACAACACCCCAGGATATGCAGCGCCAATCAAAGGGACTCCCCATATCAGACCATACAAATTCTATCTGTCTGCAAGCGACTCTTCGGGCAATGTTTTAACCAATAGAAAACTAAATATTGCACTGCATCCACGTGATGTTCACAAACCAAATCCATTCGCAAAATTTACCGAATACAAAAACAATCAAATAAGCTACTTCCCAATACTAAAAGGGAAAGCTGATAGAGACAAAATAGAGAACTCTCCGGGGAACCCTGAAGAGTGCAGCTTTATCGAAAACTATCTCGACCAGTCTGACTGGATCCCTGACAACAACGGCGTAATAAAGATCAAAAATCAAGACAACATAACGGTAGAAAAATATGAAGCCATGCCACAAATCGGCGAGGACATAACCTTCAACTTTGCCGGCAATAATGCGCTTGCCTATTATCAGGACCTTGCAAATGACAAAGTTGATCCTACTCCACCTCCATCCTACATCGAGGATAACGTCGAGTTTACAGTCCGCTGTGGTGTCAACGACAACGCCGGATACGCGGTAGCAAAACTCACTTACAGGTATTTAGACACAGATGGAAAAGAGCAGGAGCAGGAAATCGAATCAACATGGACCAGCCAGATGAAAGAAGCTTCCCTGGGTGGCAATGACCCGAAAATCGCTTCTACAAGCCCAACTGTGACAGGTATTTTCCGAGGCACTCCAGATCAGTTCCCGATGTCCATACCGGTTACAATAGAAGCTTATGACAATGCCATGGATTGGGATTATTACGTTGGTGACGGCGGCGAATTAAGCGATCCGGAAGATCCCTGGAGTGACTGGAAATGGGGATCATTCAGGCGAGGTCCTTCAAATAAAAATTCCAGAACCTTCAAAAGCAGTATTCCGGTATACGGAACAAATCTGATAATCAGAACAATAGACAAAGGTATGAGAAACAAATAAGTTTCCAATATAAAAGGTGTGCAGCCACAAAAGCTGCACACCTTTTTTTATTCTGTTTATCTACTACTTGAAAATTATTAAATCTCTAGTTACTACCTTCAGTCTTGATATAAGCCTGCAACAGTTTAAAAGTTGCGTCAAGAGCCTTTAGATGCGTTCTTTCATTGCCGTGCGAGGCAGAGACCCCGGGGCCGATCAATGCTACTTTGGCATTGAGCCCTGCGCTTAGTGCGGCTGAGCCATCTGAACCATAAAATGGAAAAACATCTGGCCTGAAAGCTATCTTATTTTTTCTTGCCAGTTTAACCAGACGTTTGCGCAATGAAAAATCATAAGGTCCTGAAGAATCTTTAACACAAATCGAAACCGAATATTCATCTCCGGCTACGCCCTGACCGACAACCCCCATATCAACAACTACCAGTTCTCTTATAGTTTCTGGCAACCCGGCACAGGCTCCGTGCCCGACTTCTTCATAATTAGAAAAGAAATACATTACCGGCAACTTCTTGAGTTTCTGTGCGCCAAGCTCTAAAAAGCTACATATCATGGCTGCGCAACCTGCCTTGTCGTCTAAAAAATGACTTTTCACGAAACCTGTGTCTGTGTATTCAAAACCGGGTTCAAAAGCGATAAAGTCTCCGATTTCAATACCCAGCTTTCTGGTTTCTTTTTCATTTTTAACCTCTGCGTCTAATCTTATGTGCATGTTATCTTCGTTACGAACCTGCTCTGAGGCCTTTCGATTTACATGAGCAGCAGGATTATTTAAAATCAAACTACCTGTATGAATTTTGTTATTTTCACTGAAAATTTTAACCGTTCTACCTTCAAAAGCCTGAAGTATAGGCCCGCCGATTTTGGTGAAAGCAAGGTTTCCATCTGACTTGATTTCTTTGACCATAAGACCGAGAGTATCTATATGTCCGGCAATTGCCAGTTCAGGGGCTGCATGATTGCTGACAACCAGAGCACCCTTGTTAGTGTAATAACTTTTAATACCAGCTTTTGCGGCAAGCTTTTCAACATAGGCCAGAACTTCATCGGTCATACCCGAAGGAGAATAAATCTGCTCGAGTTCTTCTAAAACTTTTACTATTTTGGGCATTTTCTTTTTCTGCTGCTTTGTAGCCATATCTTTTCTCCCTTAATCTTAATCAGTAATAATCCATTTAGTAATATTAGCAAGTTTCAAGACATTTTTGTGTTCTTTGTTATGAACTAAATCTTAGCATATCAAAGATTGCTTCGTCGTTCTGCTTCGCAGAACTCCTCGCAATGACAATTTGGGACTGTCATTGCGAGCGAAGCGAAGCAATCTAAATGTCTTTAAACGGTTTCTAGAAACAAATGGATAATTACTTAATCTTAATTGCAATTAATAAAATAACAGTCATGAGCGTTTAAACAAAACTAAATTTACGTTATAGTGTTTAACCATATACAATTAACGGAAATTCAATGACTCTTAGCCAGGACATAGACAAACTAAATCAGCAACAATCAGATATAATAAAAAAGTTCAACCGACCATCATTGATTGTGGCTGGCCCAGGTACAGGGAAAACCCGAACAGTTGCTGTTTTAATCGGCGACCTGCTAAACAAGAGTCTGAGGTTAAAACAAATACTAGCTTTAACTTTTTCAGATAAAGCAGCAAATGAGCTCAAACAAAGAGTGCTGGAGTATTATCCCGAAAGCTTTGATGAATGCTGGATATCTACATTCCACTCCTTTTGCGCCCGAATTTTGCGAGAGCAATATTACCGCATTTTTATTAAACCTGACTTCAAACTGCTTACAGGATTCAAAGAAGCACTGTTAATGTCAGAAATTTGTCGTAACCAGGACGCAAATGCTTTTGAAAAGTTTGGCCCGGTAATCAACAAAAGAGGTTTTCAACAGGAAATTCTTACTTTCATTTCTTTGCTTAAATCAAATCTAGTCAGTCATGAAGATTTCAGTGCAACCATCAAAAAGACTGATATATTCAGCAAGCGAGTCTTAAGCCGTCTTACAGAAATTGCTGCCCTTTACAGATTGTATGAGCAAGAAAGACAAAAAGCCGGCTATCTGGATTTTAGAGACCTGATTTCATTAAGCGTAAAAGTGCTTCAAATACCAGAAGTTGCTCAATATTATCAGAACAAATTCGAAGTTATACTTGTAGATGAATTTCAAGACACCGACCCGGCTCAGTATCTGCTTCTATCACTGTTAAAAAAAACAGATAAAAAATCGCGCATTGCTGTAATCGGAGACCCCAAACAAAGTATTTACCGCTTCAGGGGAGCTGACCCGACAATGATGACTTATAATGGAGAGTTTCGAAAAAGCTTTAAAGCAAAGGTATTTCCGCTGCAGATAAACTATAGAAGCCGGGAAACTATTATTCAAAAGGCAATTATGCTTGACTGGAAAGAAAAAAGCGAGCTCGACAAAAAGCTGAGTGCTGCCAACAGAGAATCGGGTTTTATTCAGCTGTTTAAAGCGGCCGATGATATTGAAGAAGCCAGATTTTTAACCAGAAAAATTGCCGCCCTGATAATTTACGGAGAAAAGAGAAAATATCGGCCCGATGAAATAGCTATTCTGGTAAGAAACAATTACCAGATCGACCTTCTTGCCGAAAACCTTCAGGCTTTACACATACCTTTCGACATTGCCGGCGATATGAAATTTTTCAAATCCGAAGAAGTTATTGTTCTTGCCTCGTTACTGAAAGCCTCTTCATTAACCGGTATAGATCGAGAAGAAGCAATCAAGAGAGCCTTTGCTTCTCCGGTCTTTGAGCTTGAACCCCTCTGGGTTCAGTCAGTACTGGCTGGTCCCGGTCAAGGCAGCCATATCAATACTGTTCTGGAAAATATAAGTGAGCAGGATTTCGCAAATCTCCCCGAAACAAGCGAAGAACAGCAAATAAAAGCAGGCTTTTTTGCTGAAACGATAAAGATGCTCGAACATTGTAATGATTTGCCCTTAACTGCAGTATTTGCACGTCTTCTTCTGGCAATGAAAAATATTTTAAAAGACCCTGATTCAGCGCCTGCACGCAATGCACTACATTTTCGCAACATGATTGCTGATTATTCCGAATTGTTTTTACGGCAAAATGAACGCGAGGCAAAAGTAAAAGATTTAATGCCCGAACTCGACGAATGGCTGACATATTACGCCTCGACCCTTGAGCAGGAACAAAGCAAAAAATCAAGTCCCGGGGTTAAAATAATGACAGTTCACCAGTCAAAGGGGCTTGAGTTTCCGGTAGTTGCAATCCCGGGCCTCTGCGAAGGGCAATTCCCGGTAAATCTTCGCGAAAATCTGCTTGTTAACACTTCAAGCATCGAGTTACTCAAGCAAATATTTGACAAACAAAACCGTCAGACCAGATTTTTTAACCCATACCCTCTTAATCACGAAGATCACCTCGAAGAAGAAAGAAGATTGTTTTTTGTCGCTA
>JBNJGH010000014.1:0-47295 GCA_051747585.1 Candidatus Rifleibacteriota bacterium | reverse complement strand
GCCGCCTCAGCCGGCACCGCCGACACCACCGGCAGCCAGTCCGCCGCCGCCTCAGCCGGCACCGCCGACACCACCGGCAGCCAGTCCGCCGCCGCCTCAGCCGGCACCGCCGACACCACCGGCAGCCAGTCCGCCGCCGCCTCAGCCGGCACCGCCGACACCACCGGCAGCCAGTCCGCCGCCGCCTCAACCGGCACCGCCGACACCACCGGCAGCGAGTCCGCCGCCGCCTCAACCGGCACCGCCGACGCCACCGGCCGCGAGTCCGCCTCCGCCTCAACCGGCATCGCCGACGCCACCGGCCGCGAGTCCGCCTCCGCCTCAACCCGACACAGCCGGTGCAAGTGAGGAAGGCAGCCCGGAATTTGCCAAGTCGCGCTCGCTGGAAATTTATAAAAGGCTTTGCTCCGATGATCAGGCTGATTGGCGTTCCGCAGCTAAAGATATTGCATTTGTAATGGGAAAGGATCAGATGCTTCTGGTTGAAAAATCCTTTAATCATCCGGATGATCATGTAAGGCTTGCCGCTGCCAAAATTCTTTCCCGTAAAAGAACACCAGAAGCTAAAGAACTCTTAAAACAAATGGTTGACGATAATAACGATCTTGTTCGTTCATTGGTTAACAAATCTATACTTATATCAAAGTGAAAAACACAAAAGATTTTGAGGTCATAGTAGTTGGTGCAGGGCATGCGGGTTGTGAAGCCGCTTTGGCCGCTGCAAGAGCCGGTGCCCGGACTCTTCTTGTTACCATTAATCTTGATGCCGTTGCGGCGATGCCCTGCAACCCATCAGTTGGTGGTCAGGGTAAGGGGCAACTTGTAAGAGAAATCGATGCATTGGGCGGCGAAATGGGCATAGTAGCCGATGAAACTTCAATTCAAAGGCGAAGGCTGAACACAAGAAAAGGAATAGCCGTTCAAGCCAACAGGTTTCAATCTGACAAAGAAGCTTACGGTCAGAGAATGCTGAAATCATTGATGTCCTGCGAACGCCTTTCGATTTTACAGCAAATGGTTACAGATTTGATAAGCGAAAATAATCGAGTTATTGGCATTGGCCTTGTTAATGGCGATCAAATCAAGGCACCGATAGTTATTTTGACAACCGGAACCTTTTTACGTGGTGTCATTCATATCGGGCCGATAAGTTATTCAGCCGGCCGTGCTGGAGAGCCTGCAGCAGACGCCCTTGGAAAATCGCTTGAAAAAGCCGGTTTGCCACTGATGCGTTTTAAAACCGGAACACCGCCAAGGGTCGACAGCTCGACTATAGATTTTGCGAATATGGAAAAGCAGGTTGATGAGCCTTTTACTCCACCGTTTTCACTTTGGTCAGATCCGATAATTCGGCTTCCTTCAAAGCCTTGTCATATAATAAGAACAACTGAACAGACACACAGAGTAATTGTAGAAAACATCGAAAAATCAGCTCTGGTAGCCGGCACAATTACAGGCACCGGGCCAAGATATTGTCCATCAATAGAAGACAAGATTAACAAATTTCCCGATAAGCTGGCCCATAAGGTTTTTCTTGAACCGGAAGGAACACACTCAAGTGAAATTTATCTTCAGGGGCTTTCAACAAGCTTGCCCGAAGATATTCAGGAAGAATATGTAAGAACATTGCCCGGTCATGCAGAAGCAGTGATTACCAGACCCGGCTATGGAATAGAGTATGATGTAATAGATCCTCTTGATCTTTATCCCACCATGATGTCCAGATCAGTTGAAAATCTTTTTCTTGCGGGCCAGATTAACGGTACATCCGGTTACGAAGAGGCCGCTGCCCAGGGTTTGCTGGCAGGACTTAACGCCGCTGCAGTTTTAAGGCAGGAAAGGCCACTGCTTTTAACGCCACAAAATTCGTATCTGGGCTTGATGGTTCAAGAAATTACAACAACCGGAATAAAAGAACCCTACAGGGTCTTTACTTCAAGATCGCCTTTCAGATTGCAACTACGTATGTCAAACGCCGAAGAAAGGCTTTCCGAAATAGCTTATCATTACAAAGTTCTCGGTGAAAAAAAATATACTATCTTAAAAAGAAGGCAAAAGAGTATAACAGAGCTCGAAAATAAACTCGAAAACATTAGCCTGACACCTAAAGAACTAGTAGAAGAATTTGAAGAGTTGAAAAATCGAAAAATTAGCTCGTCTGTTTCTTTGGCAAGATTGCTTAAATGGCCCGAGTTTTCAGTGGCAGATTTTAATGATTTGCTTCCGGAGTTAGAGCAACTTGATCTGCTTGCCAAAATAGAGTTAGAGGCTAGAGTTAAATATTCCGGTTATCTGATTCAGCAGAAAAAGCATTTTCAGTTGCGGGAAAGCATGGCATCAATGAAAATTCCCCCTGAATTTTATCAGGAAATTCCCGATGCGGTTTCCAAAGAAGCTCGAATGAATATTGCAGCCGTCCGCCCTTTAACCGTTGGTGATCTCGAAAGAATCCCCGGGGTAAGAGCATCCGATATGATGGTTATTTTAATGAATCTTAAAAAGAGACTTAAAAAAATATCCGGTGGATTTAAATGAATTTTGAAAGCTATATGCAACCATGGCTGAGTAAGCTGGGCATAGAAGTTGCTCCCAGGCAGGTGGCTTTATTGAATAGTCTTGGCGAAAGTATGCTTTCAGATCCACTTTACCCAAGTGTCTCCAAGATCTCCACCCCGGAAGATATCGCATTAAAACATTTTATCGATAGTCTTGCTCCGCTGGCACTTGGAACAAAAATTTTCAAATCCAGCAAAAAAATTATGGATCTTGGGACAGGAGCAGGTTTCCCTGTTCTACCGCTTGCCGTGGTGTTGCCCGAAGTCGATTTCGTCGCAGTCGATTCAAGGTTAAAATCAGTCGAATTCGTAGATAGAATGGCGCTAAATATTGGTCTGAAAAACATTCGGGTTGTACATTCAAGAATAGAAGAACTGGGGCAGAATAAAAAATATCGCGAGCAAAGCGATCTGGTAATCTGCCGAGCCCTTTCTGCTGTGCGAATCCTTCTTGAGTATACATTGCCTCTTACTAAAGTTGGTGGTTACAGCTTTTATTACAAAGGCCCAAAATTGGAAAAAGAAGTTGCCGAAGCTGAAAATGCTTTAAAACAGCTTGGCATAAAAAAATCTGATGTTAAAATTTTTCAGTTGTTAGAGCCTGAATTACCTTTTAGTCGTGGCTATTTGCAGATAAAAAAAACAAAACCGACAGCCGGAAAGTTCCCGCGAAAAAATGGAACACCGGCTTCCAAACCTCTTTAAGTTTTTTTATTGCAATTAACACAATAACTGTGACTGAAATTGGTTAATTGACTTGCCGTAACTATTCTGTTATACTCACCGCACTTATTTCAATCCTGGAGGAAGTTACCATGGGTGCATGTCCTAAGAATAGAGTTTCCAAACTCAGAGGTAGAAAACGTAGAACTCATTACAAAGCTAATCCTGTAGCTCTGGCCAAGTGTCCTCATTGTTTTGAGACAAAAAGAGCTCACAGAGTTTGTAAAGCTTGCGGTTATTACGGCAAGAAAACCAGGGTTCTCGACGTAGAACAAGAATAATTCGGAATTCAATGCGAATGAAAATCGCTGTTGATGTTATGGGTGGTGATTTCGCCCCCCGTGAGCTGGTTCTGGGCGCACAGGATTTTGCAAGTAAAAATCCTGATGTTGGTCTGGTTCTGGTTGGTAAAGAGTCCGCCATTCGTGAGACGATGTCGGAGTTGCCTGCCAATTGTTCCGTTGTAGACACACCGGAATTTATTGAGATGGGCGATGCTCCTATGCAGGCCCTTCGAAGGAAGAAAAAAGCCTCAATTGCGGTGGCGACTCGTCTTGTACGCAACAAAGAAGTTGATGCTCTTTTGTCTGCCGGGAGTACCGGCGCACAGATGGTGGCGTCATTAATGGAGCTTGGTCGAATACCCGGCGTAGATCGCCCTGCTATTTCGGTTATGCTTCCAAGCGCAAAAGATCACGGAGTTCTTGTCCTTGATGTTGGCGCAAATGTTGATTGTAAACCCCACCATTTGTTGCAGTTTGCTTTAATGGGTTCGGCTTATTACCAGAAGGTTTGTAAAATAGAGAGGCCTGCGGTTGGTTTGCTTAATATTGGCGAAGAGCCCAGCAAAGGGAACGAAAACACAAAAGCTACCTATGAGTTGCTTTCTAAAAGTTCTTTGAATTTTGTCGGAAATGTTGAGGCCGATCTCCTTTATTATGGTAAGGCCAATGTCGTTATTTGCGATGGTTTCGTCGGAAATGTTCTGTTAAAAGCCAGCGAGAGCATCTCTGAGCTTATTCAGGGTGCTGTTTTTAAAACAGCGCAGCAATTAAATGTTCCTTCTGAATTACTGGTAAATTTAAAAAGTGGATTGAAAAAGTTCAGCTCCGATGCCCCAGAATACAGTGCTGCACCACTCCTTGGAATTAACGGGGTTTCCGTTGTTTGTCATGGAAAATCTAAAGCAAAAGTTATTTCAAATGCAATTGAACTTGCGGTTAGCTATGCTTCCACCGGAGTTATTGATTTGATACAGAAGCAGGTTGAAAAGGAAGGTTAGCAAACTTCAAGAGCTTGGTTTATATTAGCCTTGATTGTTAACAGCAATATTCGTTTTATAAGTTTGAAAAATAGATAGGGAGATCTTCGAAAATGATCGAAACCAGAATAACAAAAATGCTTGGAATAAAATATCCAATCATTCAGGGCGGTATGGCCTGGGTGAGTTCTGCAAGCCTTATAGCGGCTGTAAGTAATGCTGGAGGCCTTGGGGTTTTTGGTTCCGGGTCATTGGAACCTGAGCTGGTTCGACAGGAAATTCATAAGATTAAATCCCTTACCGATAAACCTTTTGGTGTCAATATTATGTTGATGATGCCCACCGCTCCAGGCGTCGTCGACGTCTGTATTGAAGAAAAGGTTCCAGTTGTAACTACAGGTGCCGGAAATCCCGGCCCTCTTGTTAAACGATTCAAAGAAGCTGGAATAAAGGTTGTTCCTGTGGTTTCCTCAGTTGCGCTTGCCAAAAGACTTGAAAGATCTGGCGTAGATGCAGTAATTGCAGAGGGGCACGAATCAGGAGGTCATGTTGGCGAAATAACCTCAATGGTTTTGATACCGCAGATAGCAGATGCAATTAAAATACCTGTTATCGCAGCCGGAGGCATCGCAGATGGTCGTGGTATTGCCGCCGCTTTTGCGCTTGGAGCTGAAGCTGTGCAAATGGGCACCAGATTCATTCTGGCAAGAGAATGCCATGCACATGAAAATTACAAAAAAGCGGTTCTAAAAGCTCGGGATCGGGATACGGTAATGACCGGTCTGAAAACAGGGCATCCGGTGAGAGTAATACGAAATCGTCTTACCAGGGAATATCAGGATAAAGAATTCAATGGGGCCTCAGTTGATGAGCTCGAAGAAATGGGTAAGGGGCGTTTAAAGCTTTCGGTTATCGATGGAGACACTTCGGACGGTTCTGTAATGGCGGGGCAGATTAGTGGCCTGTTAAAAAAAGAACAGTCTGCAGCAGAAATCATTCAAGAACTGGAAAGTGATTATTTGCAGACTTTTGAGCGCCTGCAAGCTTTTAAACCAATAAAAATTTAAACCAGGGGGAAAAATGAAGGCACTTATTTTCCCGGGGCAGGGATCACAGAAAGTTGGAATGGCAAAGGCCATGGTTGAGAAATTCGACTGGGCTGCACAGATTGCCGAAAAAACCGATGCCGTTTTGGGTCGTTCGCTAAGTTCTATATGTTTTAACGGTCCGGAAGAAGAATTAAAGAAAACTGTTAACACACAACCTGCTATATTTTTCACTTCAGCGCTTTTGACTGAATGGGTCAGGCGAAATGGTGTGAAATTTGATGTTACTGCAGGTCACAGCCTTGGTGAGTATAATGCCATCTATGCCGCGGGGGCCGCTTCTTACGAAGATCTGCTCAAACTTGTGTCTATCAGATCTGAGGCCATGGAAAAATCTTGCCCTGCCGGCAAGGGGGCAATGAGCGCCATAATGATGCTCCCCAGAGAAAAACTTGAAGAAATCACAAAAAAAGTTTCAAACGAGCTTGGGCCTTGTGTTATTGCAAATTATAACAGCCCTGTGCAGATGGTCATTTCTGGTGAATCCAAGGCAGTTAAAAAAGCCGGAGAGCTTGCAAAAGAAGCAGGCGCCAGAAGAGTTACCCCATTAGTCGTTTCAGGCCCGTTTCATTCTCCTTTAATGACAAAAGCCCGTCAGGAACTTGCACAAGCAATTAAAAAGTTTGAATTTAAAGATGGAGAAATTCCTGTTTATGGAAATGTTGACGCAGCTCGGACCAATTCTGCCGAACAGCTGCAAAATAAATTGCTTGACCAGATTACCGGTTCTGTTCATTGGGTAGACTCGGTTAATGCAATGATTAATGATGGTGTAAAAGAATTTATTGAAATTGGACCCGGAAAAGTTTTGACCGGTTTGAATAAAAAAATAAATTCTTCTGTTCCCACAATTTTTGCAGATGGTCCGGAAAAATTAGAAAAGCTGCTTGCGGCATCAGAAGCGGGTTAAAAAAATAGGGGTTGACATGCAGCTTTAAAAGCAGTAAAACTCCTCAATTGATTGATTTTGTTTAACCTATTTAAAATTTCGAGGTAATAATGACTGACAGTAATAATTCCGAACAGAAAGTAGCTATTGTAACAGGTTCAGCTCGCGGTATCGGCTTAGAGATCGCCAGAGTAATGGGAGCCGAGGGCTATGCTGTTATGCTTTCAGATATAAATCAGGAAGGCTTAAAAGATGCTGTAGAGCAGCTTCGCAGCAAAAATATTAAATGTTCGGGGTGCAAAGCAGACGTATCGGCAAAAGCTGATGCCGACCAACTGGTTAAGGAAACCATTGCTGAGTTTGGTCGTATCGATGTTCTGGTTAACAATGCAGGTGTAACCAGAGATGGCCTCTTAATGCGTATGGATGAAGAAGCCTGGGATATGGTTTTAAAAGTAAACCTCAAAGGCACTTATCTTATGTCAAAGGCTGTGGTAAGACCAATGCTCAAACAGAAAGGCGGAGCTGTTGTCAATATAGCTTCGGTAATCGGTTTGATGGGTAATGCCGGGCAGGCTAACTATGCTGCCAGCAAAGCCGGAATCATTGGTTTTACTAAAAGTTTTGCCAAAGAGTTTGGCCGCAAAGGTATTCGAGCTAATGCCATTGCCCCCGGCTTTATTCAGTCTGATATGACGGCAGTGCTTGCCGATAAAGTTAAAGAGCAGATGTTAACCCAAATTCCAATGAATGCTTTTGGAACACCACAAGACGTGGCAAATGCCGTTGTTTTTCTGGCGTCTTCGAAGGCTTCGTATATAACTGGTCAGGTCCTGACTGTCGATGGCGGCATGGTGATGGCCTGATTTTCCATTTTCAGGAGGAAATTATAAATGAGCAACTATTTTGAAGAAATTAAAAGAATCGTAGTTGATAAGCTACAGGTGGATGAAAAGCAGGTTACCCTTGAAGCAAGCTTCATCGAAGATCTCGGTGCAGACAGTCTTGATACTGTTGAGCTGGTAATGGATCTGGAAGAGCATTTTGAAATTGAAATTCCAGATGAAGATGCAGAAAAGCTCAGAACCGTTAAAGATGCAGTTGACTACGTAACTTCTAAAAAAGGCTGATAATCTAATCTTAACCTAAATCACTTGTAAAAAGCCTGGAGATACTTTTGAAAATACTACCTAAGTTAAAAATCGGCAGTTTGCAGCCCAAATACCCTATAATGCAGGGCGGAATGGCTATTCGAGTTTCAACTGGCCGGCTTGCTGGTTCTGTTGCCCGCGAGGGCGGAATCGGCTTAATCGCCGGATCTGGCATGGAAATGGATGAAGTGCGCGATGAGATCAAAATTGCGCGTAGTATTGCCGAGGGCGGTATTGTTGGTATCAATACCATGGTTGCAGCAAGTGAATTTAAAATGGTCATGCGGACAGCGGCTGAAGAAGGCATTGATTTGCTGGTTGCCGGTGCCGGATTTTCGAGAGATATTTTTGATCTTGGCAGAGAATTCAATATTCCCGTAATTCCCATTGTATCAAGTGCACGTGTTGCCGCTTTGTCAGAAAAGCTTGGCGCCAGTGCAGTTGTGGTAGAGGGAAGTGAAGCCGGCGGACATCTGGGAACAGATCGACCCGCACGAGATATTTTTCCCGAGGTCAAAAAACGAGTGAAAATTCCGGTGCTTCTTGCAGGTGGCATAATCGATAAGCAAGATTTGGTCGATGCCTTTGAATTTGGTGCAGACGGAGTTCAAATTGGAACCAGATTTGCGGCAAGCTTTGAGGCTAATGTTGATGAAGCATTTCATCAACGTTATCTGCAGGCCGAAGAAGGAGACGTTTATCGCATACTCAGCCCGGTAGGGTTGTATGGTAATGCTCTGGCTACTGAATTTACCAGGAAGGTTGAAGACGGCACTGTCGAAGTGCCACCTTGTATTAACTGCCTCAAAAAGTGTTCCAGAAGGTTTTGTATTGTTAAAGCCTTGATAGAAGCGCGTAAGGGCAAACTTGATCAGGGACTGGTATTTGCAGGAGAGCAGGTTTATCGTATAAAAGAAATTCTTTCGGTGAAAGATATTTTCAGGCAATTTCTTGAAGGGCTTGAAAGCTTAGACTGAAAGTCTTGAAAAGGTTGTGCCGGTCTGAAACTATTTCTAATAGTCAATTAAATGTTGACTGAAATTGTTAAGTCTGGTACAACCTTTTTTTATAATAATATTGCAGGAGGACCCAATTTCATGAAACGCGTTTTTGTCACCGGACTGGGAGCGATTACCCCTATAGGTATTGGCGTAGAAAATTTCAGCGAAGGTCTAAAACAGGGCAAAAGCGGTATCGGTCCAATAACCACTTTTGATGCTTCGCAGCATACGGTTAAGATTGCCTCTGAAGTTAAGGATTTTGATCCTGAGCTTTATATGGATAAAAAAGAAATTCGGCGGCATGATCGTTATTCGCAGTTTGCAATGTCAGCGGCTTCAATGGCTGTTAAACAGGCCGGCTTAGAAAAGAAGGATTTTGATCCTGAACGGGTCGGCTGTACTGTTTCTACTGGTATAGGTGGCATCCATACCTTTGAGAGCGAGTTTGAACGAATTGAGGGAAAAGGACCCAGAAGGGTAAGCCCTTTTCTGGTTCCAATGATGATCTGCAATATTGCGGCAGGCTGTATTGCCATGGAATATGGTTTTAACGGTCCGAATTTCTGCGTAGTTTCGGCTTGCGCTTCAGGTTTACATGGTATCGGTGAAGCCTATAACAAGATAATTCATGGTGAATGCGATATTATGGTTTGTGGTGGAGCAGAAGCAGCAATAACTCCTCTTACAGTAGCGGGTTTTGCAAAAATGAAAGCTCTTTCTTCTCGTAATGACGAGCCCGAACGTGCTTCCAGACCTTTTGATAAAGACAGAGATGGCTTTGTAATGGGCGAAGGCGCCGGAGTTTTAGTTCTCGAAAGCGAAGAAAGCATGAAAAAACGTGGCAGTAAACCTTTGGCAGAGTTCTTTGGTTATGGCGCCAGTGCAGATGCACACCATCTGACCGCTCCTCATCCCGAAGGCCTGGGCGGCTATCTGGCAATGAAAAAAGCTATTAAGTGCTCAGATTATCCGGTTGAAAAAATTAACTATGTAAATGCCCACGGAACAAGCACACCAATCGGTGACCTTGCAGAGCTTAAAGCTGTAAGAAAAGTTTTTGCCGATCAGGATATTTGCAATGTTTCAATAAATGCAACCAAATCTATGATTGGTCATTTACTCGGCGCGGCAGGTGCTTTGGGGGTAGTGGCAACTATCGTTCAGATTCAGAATGGTTTTATTCATCCAACTGTTAACCTCGAAAATCCAAATGATGAGATCGCCGATCTCGATCTTGTTCCACTTAAGGCTAAAGATAAGCAAATCCAGGCTGGTTTGGTTAATTCTTTTGGTTTTGGTGGACAAAATGCAACTGTGTTGATCGGACGAGTTGAATAATATAAATAAAAAATAAATTTAAAATATAGCTCAAAGAGCTTTAAATCGTACTCTTTACCGATTTAAAGCCTTTTTTTATTTTTTATTTTGCTTCTTTGCAACAATATACATTGCAAATGTACGGTTATTTTGATTATAATTCTAAGTGGAGGGGTCAAACCAGATAAAAGGAGAGGCTCAGGATGGAAATACTTAGAGTCGCATCATCATCGAACCCAAAATCAGTTGCAGGCGCAATCGCTGCTGTTCTTGAACAGGACAAGCAGGTGGAATTACTCGCAGTAGGAGCAGGTGCAGTTAATCAGGCCGTCAAATCAATTGCGGTTACCCGTGGGTATGTCGCACCTAAAGGAATTGAGCTGGTAACTTTGATTGCATTTGCAAAAATTGACATTGATGGAAACGAAAAAACAGCAATCAAATTTCTGGTCGAAGCTCGTTGAGACAGATTTAAGAGCTTTACTGTTCGCTACAGTTAACAGCCGCAGTTTTATAGTAATTGCGGTATGTTTTTTATTGCTTGCTTTTTCCACTCAGAATATCGAAGGGGCAATCAACTCTGGCAATATATACCAGCTTCAACAGAGATTGATCGATAAACCCCGTGATACTGAAGCTATGCTCCATCTGGCTATGGAATATAGTTTGAAGAATAATTTTGTTAAAGCTGTGGAAACTTACTTTAATCTATTGAGGATCGACCCCGACAATTTTCACGCTTATAACAATCTCGGTATTCTTTATAAGAAAAGTGGGCAATTTAGAGATAGTTTACATTGCTATCGACAGGCAGAGAGGATCAACCCCGACTCATACTGGGTTCCCTACAACATGGGACTGTGCTACGAAGCCATGGGTAGAATGCAGGAAGCAAGAGAAAGCTACGGAAAAGCTTTGTCGCTCAATCCTGGTTTTACCCAGGCTTTGCATCGTCTCAGAAGTCTCACAGACACTGGTTCGTCAGAAACTGTTCCCTCACTTCCCGGGCTTGAAGAATCTATGGTCTACATTGTAGAAGGGCAGAAATCTCAACCGGGAATTTATAATCCCAATGAAGAAGCCGCTAAGCCTGAAAAATCAACTAAACCTGTGGTTAAAAGCAAGCCGGATAAGATTGAGCTGCAAAAGCCAGCAAAAGTTTCTGAAATTATTGAAAAGCGCAAAGAAAAAGAGAAAAAGAAAGCGAAAGTCAGAACAGACAGAAAGGGGCCTGCTGCCGCTATATTTAACCAGGCTATGGCAGCATTGGAAAAAAATAACATGAAGCGGGCTATTGAGCTATATTGTCGGGCTATTATTGCAGAAAGAGAACTGCTTTCTGAGCCTGAAAACAATCTTATTAAAAAAGCTTTGCTGTTTTTGCAGGACCGGCCGAATCGAATGACTGACGGCTTGTTTTTCAGAGGGTTCTTTATTTCGGTTTCCGGTAATTTTGAGCTTGCGATACCTGACTTAAAAGCTTACATCGAACAGGGAGATCCGGAAAAAAAGGATGAGGTCTTTTTACAGGAAGCCAAAAGAATGGTGGAAAGATACGAAAATATGGTTGCACGACAGGAAGCTCTTCAAGAAAAGCAGAGTGCCGAAATTGCGGCCGCCAGAGAACGAGCCAGACAGGCTGCCACCGCTGAACCCGACAAACCCAGAGCCAGTGATTTTGTAGTTAAAAATATGTCGGTTGAAGAAATCCTTTCCGAAGCCGATCGATTAAACAGGTCGGGCAAGCATAAAGAGGCTGTTGCCGTACTTAAAGTCGGCCTTGAATCCGAACCTGACAATATTAAAATGCTTATGAAGAGTGCAAATGCTTATACAGATCTTCTTATTACCAAAGGAGATAAGGACGCAGGGCAAATGGCTCTAATGCAATTTGAAAAGGTGTATGAACGAGCACCGGAAAATTCTCGAGAATGGGCTGTAGCTCAAGAAATGATCGAAGAATTGCAGCGTAGGCTTAATTAAAATTACCAGTTAATACTGCAGCCCGCCTGAAATTGATCTTCCCAGCCGTATTCCCTGTAAGTGCGAAGATTCTTGTAATAGGCAAATTCCAGATTCCAGGTTTCATTTACTTTTATTCGCATGCCTAGAACCATGTCGAGAGTGTCTTTGTCGTCACCGCCCAGAACCTCTCCCGCCAGTTCTCCGATCAACGAAACCCTTTCGGCTGCTTCATAACTCATTCCGCCTCTGTAAATAAATCTATCGTCTTCGGTTTCAGAATCTACAACTCCACCCAGTTCAAGGTTGGCAGTAGCTTTGTCGGTTTCGCTGGTGGTCACACAGCCGAAAATTTTAAGTTCATCTGCATTTTTTGAACCTGTGGGCAACATATTGTCAGGGTTGCCGGTTGTAATTGTGGCACTGGTACCATAAGCAAACCGGTAATAGCTTTTATCTGGAAGATAGGTGGCCTTCCAACTTATTTTCATATTGCCAAGTCCTGCGTCAGATGCTGCGTAACCACCATAAGTCCGTGGTGCACTCAAACTCCAGTCATGAACGGGAACGGTAACGGCCCATTCTGCCCAATCTCCGACCCAGGTCATTGAAGTTTCTAACGTTGATACTTCCCCATCCTCAGACCAGTAATAACTTGTGCCTTTACTACTGGTTAGATTATGAAACTTGTATCGCGAAGAAACAATCAGGTTCCCTTTTTCTAATTTGTCTGCGGTATTTGCGACAAAAAAACCGCCCAGCCCTTCTGAGTTAATTGAATTACGAGCAGTCAGGGTAAACAACTTTTTTTCTGTTTTATCTGCTTTGCTGACTTCAATTTCAGGCCCGATTGAATAGATTTCGTAATCGCCTGCACTCTGATATTGAGCGAAACAAGATGGCGAAAGCATTAAAAGCTTAATAATTATAAAAGATGTCAGTAAAAAGTTTTTATTCATAATTTCTTTATGTAGCCGGAAAGTTTTTCTGCGTGAGGGAATGGATCGGGTTTCTTTTGCAGACCAGCTAAAATCGTGCGGGCCTGTTCTTTCATTTTTTTATTCTTTTTATCTAAATACATTATAACGTAGCATTGGGCTGCATAGAATTTATGTTCGGTTCTTGCATCGTCTATTTTTAAGACTGCCTGGAATTCTGTTAATGCATTTCTAGGACGACCTGAAAACAGATAGACCAGACCCAGGTTTGAATGCGCATCTGCGTCGAGTGGGTTTATTTCAAGCATTCTTTTCCAGATTTTTTCTGAACGGGCAATTAAATTGTATTGCTGGTTAATTACAATTTTTTTATTTGATTTTTTCCAGCTTTCGATGGCCTTTTCAGCCTTTCCTCCAAGCCAGTAAAGGTTGCCCAGCGCAAGTCTTGGCAGAGGGTTTTCAGGATGTTCAACCGTTGCTTTGGCAAAGGCGTCGAATGCGTTTTTAAAGTTGCCCATTATCATATTCAGATAACCAAGATTTATAAGAACTTCGAGATTGGTTGGTGAAATGTTTCGTGCTTGTTGCAATTTATCCAGAGCTTCTTTAACCAGGCCTTTTTCGGCTTTTTCAATAGCCGCCAGATTCAGTTTGTCAGATGGATCCATTGGTCGTTCTTTTTCTTTGGTCGTAGTTTCAAGAGAATATTTGCTCACTTCTATTTTTGGCGGCAGAGCATATTTGTTATTCTGTGAGCTGAATTTTTGTAAATTTTTGACCAGCCACCGTTTTTCTTTGTTATCCATAGTGGCCTGAGTAATTTTTGGTCGCAATGGGGCAGAAGGCGAGGGGGTCGGTATTGTAGAAAATTTTTCGAGCTGGCTCAATACCCACATTTTATCATCTACGGTCATGGTGTTGGCCCCATATTCTTTGATTGCTGCGGCTTCTTTACTATCTGGTTTTATCTTTTTGTCTGAATCAGCCTGGGTAACTTTAGTTACCATTTGCTTTTTGACCTGCATGGCGTCTTCAACCGAGGGGTATTTTGCTGGTGACATCATTCTGGTCAATTCCCAGATTTTTTTTCTGGCGTGACGCTTGATTGAAGAGCCTGAAGGGGCTTGAGCATAAAGGGTTTCGTATATGTCTCGAGCGGGTTTAAGCCGATTTAATTTTATTCTTGCCATGCCAAGCAAGGCCATAGCTTTGTAAAACTTGCGTTTTTGTCTCAAAGCGGCAAGTGCATAACTTTCGGCAGATTCATAGTTCTGTTCTTCATAAGAAATCAATCCCAGATAATATCGAGGTTCAGGATTTTTGTCATCGAGGGTAAGGGCGTTATTGAAGCGTTTTTGTGCTTCTGCTTTTTGTCCGAGTTTGTGTAAAATTTTTCCAAGATTCAGCTCCAGTTCAAAATTTTCCGGAGCAAGTTTTTCGGCTTTTTTCCATGCTCTGAGAGCAGGTTTGTTCAGACCTGCCGCAGCATACATTTCTCCGAGTTCGTAGTAAGGCTCATAGCGTTTCGGAGCAAGTCGATGGCATTCGAGATATTTTTCTTTGGCAAAAGTTACCAGACCGTCTTTTCTATACTGTGCAGCTTCTGCCAGTAGTTTTTCAATTGGTGCCGGAGACTTAATTTCAGGCACCGGCAGGTCAGCTTTTCGCGAAGCTGCAAGTTTTATACGTGCATGTAGGTCACCTACAACTTTGTTTAAGGTTGAATCTTCAGGTAGCTTTTCCCTCAGAGCTTCGAGTGCCAGAAGCGATTTGTCGGCTTTATTTTGTTTCGCCAGGCAGATCGCTTTGAAAAGCCTTGCTTTATGATGAGCCGGGTTTACCGCCAGAACCTGCTCAAATGCATCGAGAGCCTTATCGTGACTATGTCTAATATAAAAGGCAAGACCTAAGTTGTATCTTGCCAATACATAGTCAGGTTTTATTTCTACTGCTTTTAAGAATGAAACAATTGATTTTTTAACTTCCCCCGTTTTAAAAAGAACCCAGCCTTTTGTGTGGTGAAATTCTGCCTTGAAATCATTCTTTTCAAGAGCTTTATTTACCATTTTCAGTGCTTTGGGCAACTCCTCCTCAATTGTAGCTAAAATGTAGGCGTAATTTGCCAGAGATTCGCTGTGATGCGGGTCTATCTCGATTGCTTTTTCGAAACAGTTTTTTGCGTCTTTTAAACGTCCCTGCTCCATATAGCATTGACCAAGAATTGCATGCACCTCTGCAATATCAGGATGCTTGCTTTTTAAATACAGCAGTCTTCTAATGGCTTCAGAATAATTTCTCATAACAAAGAGTTTTCTAATTTCCTTCATTTGAGGAAATACATCCTGTAGCTGAGATTCTTGCTTTTTGCCGCCAATGCCGGGCATATCTTTTACATATTTATGAACATCGGTAACCTTTTCTTTTTCTTCCTCTACAGCAGTAATTTGTGGATTATCCTGCTTAACCTTCATATCCATAATTCTGGTTATGGTCTTTATTGCTTTTCTGGCCTGCTTGCTTTTGGGTTTTGCTCGTTTAAGAACTACTTTCATCTCTGCCAGCGCTTCATCGAGGTGGTTCTTTTCTGCAAGTAAAACAGCCTTTGCATAGCGAGCCTGAATAAAGTCTGGTTTATATTCGATTGCTTTTTCGATGTTATCAAGAGCAACTTCTGTTTCTCGTTTCTTCGCATTTGCAATTGCCATAGTGTAAAGCGATTCAGCAAGCTCTTCTTTTAACTTTCTTGCTTTTAATTCCGCTTTCACTGCTGCATCGTTCTTGCCTTCATCCAGTAGTATGCCTGCTTTATTTCGTATTTCTTTAAATCGAGTTTCTCTTATAAAAATAGATTGCTCGATTGCAAGGCTTGCCTGGTGGTAAATCTTTTCTTTTAGCAGACTTTTACCCAGTTGAAGCCAGATTTCAGGAGAGGTTGAATTTATTTTACTGGCTCTGTTAAAGGATTTTATCGCTTTTTTATGATTACCCCGATTAGCGTTTAAAATGCCGTGCATATAAGATGCTTGTCCGAGGTTTTGTTTTAATGAAGAAATTTTTCTTGCTGTTTCGATTGCTTTGTCATTTAGTTGCTGTTCTTTTTGGGCATAAAAAATTTCTTCAAGCTCTTTTATTTTTTTTATTATTCTCTGTATAAGAATTGAGGCGTATTTTTCGGCCTCCTGATTTCTTTTAAACTGATAGCCCAAACCGGTAATATGAAAGAGAGCTTTTAAATGGTGCTCATTTAATTCAAGGCATTTTCGAAATGCTTTGTAAGCAGATTTCTTGTTACCGGCTTTTAAATGGGCAAACCCGGCAAGAAAATAGGTTTCCGAATCCTGTGAAGATAATTTAAGAGCTTTGCTGAAGTTTTCTGCCGCTCCAGAAAAACGTTTAGCCCCAAGATACTTTGTTCCTTCTTTTATATACTCCCGGGCCTTCTTTTTAGATGTTTGTTTTTGTTTTGCATTGTGTTTGCTAAGAAGCTCTTTATTTTTGCCATCCAGGGCTAGAATCAGTAAATCTTTGGCCCTTCTTGCGCCAGCGTAATCAGAGGGTGCATCTTTGATTATTCCACGGGCAACGTTCATCGTTTCATCCCATTGTCGCTCAGCATATAGCTTTTCAGCACGCTTCAACGAGTCTGAAAGTTTTTCTTCAAAAATAAAATCCATCGCCGCAGTCAGTGATGCCGGCAATAGAATGAGGAGAAGGATTGTTGCCTTTATTATTTTTTGCTGCATGATTCTGAAATAATATCGGCAATATAGGTTTTAAAGCTGAATTAAAATTAATCTTTGCTTTGTAAATATTGGTGCAGCTTTTCTATTTTAAGATAGTTGGTGTAAACCTCATGATACCCCGGAGAAAACTTAAGGGCCTGATCTAGCTGTTGCAATCCTTTATCAATCTCGTTCTTTTTAATATAAAATTGCGCGAATTCGAGCCGAAAAAGCTCTGAAGCAGGGTCGAGCTCAATTGCTTTTTTATAAAATTTTTCTGCTTCTTTTAAAGAATTTCTTTGAGCCAGTCTTGCGCTGTAAACCCAGTAAAGGGCTTCTTCCGGGTTAAGGTTTTTAGCTTGATCAATTTCTTGTTTTGCTTTTTCCAAACTTCCTGTTGCAGCAAAAATACTACTTTTTCGAGCGTGTAAAATAGCATTGGTTGGCTGCAGTTCGATTGCTTTGTTCAGGGTGCTTAGTGCAGGTTTGTAATTTTGCGCCGCAAGCAGATGATCGGTCTGCTCTAACAGCAGTTTTACTCTAAAGTCTGTCAAACCCCTGCTCAAACATAACAGAGCAACAAACAGTACCAGCAGCTTAAATATAGTTATTAACCCGGCCGGTAGTCGAAGCAACTTCCCTTTTATTGTCGCTACAATTGCTGTGCTAAATGATACCAGCGCAGCAGTGGGCAAAATTCGTGCAGAAAAACCTGATAAATTATGAATAAAAAACAGCAAAAAACAAGCAGTAAAAGAGCTTCTAATTATATCGGCCTTAAATTTAAAGGCTGTGCTTGCCTTGAAAAAAAGAAATAAAAAGATAGTCAGTTGAAGAGTTGCCGAAAGAATTCCGGTTTCAAGAGTTGAGTGTAACAGCTCGTTATGGGCATTCATCGGATAATCACCACCAACGAGTCGATATTGTGGGTAAATCTGGTTGAAGGTATGCAGCCCATAACCTGTTATTGGAACAGCGGTAAAATTGTTAACAATACTTTTAAAAATGAGCGATCTTTGCGCTATAGTCATATCGCCGGTTTTAACAATGCTGAAAACTCGGTATCTAAAGGGGCCAAGAATTGTAATTAGGCCAATAAGCACTATTATAAAATAAGTGATGCGTGCTGAAGTTGAATTAATCTGTTTATTTTTAAAATTAAATATGAACAGGTAAATAAGGGCGCAGCCAAGTGATATCCAGCTTCCACGACTCAAAGTGGTAAGAATTGCTATGCCCGAGATCAATAAACCAACTGAAAATAGAATTCTGGCTTGCGTCTTTTCTGCAATTAAAAGTTTTGTCATCACAAGAACAAAAATAAAAGAAAGAAAAGCGCCAAAAATATTAGGGTCAGTAAAAATACCTGCGCATCTTGTTCGTAAATATTCTTTAAGAGCAGGATCAAGCCAGGTCGCCGGAACAGGCGCTGCTTCAATATATTCTGATATGGCAATAATTGAATGTATGATTCCGCTTGCTAAAGCTGCGTTAAAGCAGTTGGTATAAAAATGGTCGTCGCTTTTTGCAGAATTATAGGTTACGTAAATTAACATAAACAAACAAAGCAGCTTTATTAATGAACTGACACTGGTTGAATAATCTACTGATACCCATACAGACCTGGCAGCTAACAATCCCCAGGCTGCAATAAAAACAAAAAGAGTTATACTCAGCCGTTTTATTTTGAAACTTTTTTGTTGCAGGCTGTAAACAATCGCCGTAAGAGCAACAAAAATTTCAAACAAAAAGACCGCGTAGGCCTCAGATATAAAATAAACAAAAGGCAGAACTAAAAAAACAAACCAGGGTATAAAATACCTTACACCCTGGTTTATCTTCGAAATCATAATGTCGGGTTTCAGTTTTCCGCTTTGTTTGTTTTTTGAATCTGATTTAAATCAATGGATTCACTTGCAGTTTGTAATTTCTCGGTAGAAACCTTGGGTTGCTTTTCAGGTTCAGCAACTTTTTCAAGAATTATCCACTGATTTGCAAGCTCACTCATGGTCAAAATACAACTACGATAATTCTGATAAGTTTTATCGATTAAAAACTCATCATCACGGGCAATAAAGCGATCTGAATAAATCAACTGGTTCTCATGCTGATTCATATTTGAAATAAAACTTATGTTGCCTGAATTATAATTATATTGCCTGTTCCATGGTACCCAGTCAAAATTTTCTGGAAGCTCGAACATTATGGTTTGGGTGTTTTCTTCGGTTGCCCAGTATTTCATCGGATACTTTCGTTTATTAAGGCTTGCTGAGCTGGACTGGTAATTTACCCAGAAATTTTTAAAAGTCATAATTTTATTTGAAGCTTTTTGTGCGCCCCCGGGAATTGAGTAATGAAGTGTTAAAACTGCCGGCGCATTCAGGTTATCTATTTCAGTAAAGGCAAAGTTTTTTAATAAGGCGTTGGGGTGAACATTTTTTACCCGGCGTTCGGCATAATTTCTTTTTTCTATATCCCTTAGCCCTTTTAATTCCCTTATGCCGGCCTCAAATGGGCCGCGAAACGATACCATTTCTTTAACTTCCATATCACCATCGGAATTCAGGTTTACAAGAATATTTCTGTTGTAGCGATTCCAGCTGTGAGTAGTTTTGGGTAGCTTGGAAAAGCTGAACTCAGAGTTTTCAAGATCAAGAAAACAGGCCGTTGCACCTTGTAAAATCGTCGAAATTGTTGCGAAAGGCCGGTATAGGGACATGCATTCAGTATAGAAAGGTTTTCCATCGAGAATGACCTTTAAAATAGCATATCGCGAAAAGCCTATATTGTTGAAATCTTCTACAGTTGCCTGTTCCCATTTATCTGAACAAAAGCCGGGATAAGCTTCTATACCGAGTTTTTTAAGGGCAAAATACATCAAAGTAACCCGGCTGTGGCGGTTACCATATTTTTTATTTAAAGTAACTTCAGCAGATACCGGTTCGAAGCTGCCCATCTGAGAAACTGTCATGCCTACATGCCTTATTTCTTTGTTTATGGTCTCATAAAGGGCTGTAGTCTTTTCGTAATCACTCATAGAGTCGGTTATGCCCGCCTTTTTTATAAGCTTGTTTAAGGCTTCAGGGGTTGGTCGTGCTCCTTTATAGGCTTCTATGAGAGATTCTGCAGTTTTTTCCCATGGATAATTGCGATGCACGGTAAATCTTGGAAAAATTCTTTTTAACGGCAGCATATTTTGTTCGGGAACAAAACCTTCTTTGTCACTGAAAGTCCATTTCCAGGCAACTTTATTCTCGGTGGTTTTTTGTTCGCTGAATTTGATTTTATCTGACCATTGAAACAGATTTTTCTCGAAATTCAATTTCTCCGGGAACTTGATAATACATTCCTGGTGCAAAACCGGTTCTCGCTCGCCAAAAACGTATGAAATCACGTTTGGTCGTATTTCATTGATTCCAAAAACTTTTCTTCGATGTGAAAAATCGATAATACTGCCAATATCTACTTTTTTTAGAGCAATTTTTAATTTTTTGGTTTTGGCATACTCGGGAGTTCCGCTTCTAAGAGATTCTAAGGATACAGCGTCGTCGGTTATGTGGTAGACTTTTCCATCTGGAGAGTAAGTGTGCCCATATAACAGTTCGCAGTCGCCGCGATCGGCAAAAAAGTAAACTGAATTGTTTCCTTTCTCCAAACCGGGCTCTTTAAGAATTTTAATGATTTCTCGGGTGGTAAGAGTCATGGAATTGTCAGCAGAAAAGTCAAATGTATCCTGACGAAAAAGGGTTACATGGTCAGAGTCAGCAAATTGTCTGAAGTCAGGCAGATTTTTTAAAACTTTCAAGGCTGTTGCATCTTTTATTTCTGATACATTTTTGACTTCATCGCCTTTGCGGATTTTTGAAATCAGGATGTGAGCTACCTTGGAAAATTCCAGATTAACCTTTTCTCCGCTAATTTTTTTAAAACTTATCTGATTGTTTTTTATGGTTAAAAGCTTGCCGGTTAGCTCCTCTCCTTCATTCAGGTAGAGAATATCAGCATAGACCGGGCTCATGAACAGGCATAAAATTATTAATAAACTAACCGAGGTTTTCATTTACTTTCTCCCTTGCTTCTACCTTCAGTGTTCTGCGGTATTGCTGTTTGCTGTTCGGTTTGCTTTATTTCTTCAAGAAATATTCTTTCCTTGCTTGAAAGGGCGATTTTTTCCAGGTGTGACTTGTATTTATCATATTCGTGAACGGGAATTAATCTGCGCGGAAACGCAAGTTTTCGCGTGATAGTAATTTTATCGCCCTGTTGGTCATAAATTACTTCAAATTCTACATAGGGGCTTTGAACTCGCAAAGCAGTAGGCAGGTAATTCACCTTGTAGCCTTCAGGTATTTCGATATTTATTTCTTCGGTTTTGAGTCGAGTCGTTGTGTATTCTATAGGATATTTTCTTTCTTTCAGGCTGATTTCGGGAAAGCTTAGCTCAAAATAAGGTATCGAGAAAATCATGAATCTACCGGATTTCGGCGCAAATTTATTTAACGTATAAGCCGAGCGAGCCTTAAAAGCCTGGCTGAAATCAAGCGGATCGCTATGAGTTGCCACCTTTAGTTCATAATCAGCGGTAAGGGCTGAAACAGAAGCACGAATCTGTTTTTCATATTCTTCAGGCTTAAGATTGCGAGCTGATTGACGAAAATAAGCCTCAGACGAACCGTTCTGTTCGCTGGTGAAATCTATCTCAGTGGTTCCATCAGAGCGGAGTTTTATATTTCTGACAACTTGCACTGCATTGTCTTCCGGCGGTGGAAGAGGCACTGGATTCAAAGTTTGTAACATGGCATTGTCTGCATTTGTGCCATGGTCGTCAGGTCTGAAATAAGGATAGCGAAAGTCTGTAGCAGTTGAATCCAGGTAAAAAATTCGCCCATCAAGGTGTACTTCTGTAATACAGTGATTGTCATCGAATATGCCGATATCTCTTACTGCGCGTCCTGCAGAGTTGGTTCTAATTCCGATTGGATAGGCCTCGACGCCTATATGTTTAAGCATAGTTGCCAGTAACATCCCTTTATCAGTGCAGTCTCCGTATTTATTTTTCAGAGTTTCTTCTGCAGGATGTCCGACTTGATTACTTGCCAGGTTTCCCTTGATAGATATATATCTGATTTCTTTTTGACAAAATTTGTATAATCTGGCGATCTTTTCATCAAGACTCTTTGCGCCTTCAACTATTTCATCAACCTGCTTTTTAACCATATCCGTTAACTTGAATCGTTTTTCATACATCGGTTTTAATTTGTTGTGAATATAAGAGAAGTCTTTATTCAAGCTGAAATATACTGCAGGAATTATGTCGCGATAGGATGGCATATAGGGCTCTGGAGTGATCGGTGGCATATCGGTGAATTTCCAGCTGTAAATTACTGTGTCTACACCATCCAGTTTTTTTGGTGAAGACGCATAACCTTCACAATTTTTAGCGACATAATAAAGTCTTTTGTCATGGGGAACGCTTACTCTCAGAACCGATTCACCTACAGGCGAGCTTCCTTGAAAATATGATCTTCCCTGGAAAAGGTTTTTATCGAATGGATTGAATTCCTCAACTTCATAACTGTAGTCAACCAGAGATCCAACCGCCACTTCCGGAATCGAAAATCTGAGTTGCTGGCGTTGATTGAAGTGAACACCGCCGGAGCTGCCTTTAGCGATTTTTATCTGATCTTGAGATAAAGTATGTACCTGGCCGTCAGCTCCCAGACTTCTTGCATGAAGAATTTTTACTCTTTCACGGTGAGGATCAAATGAAATTGAAACCTGAGATTGCCATAGAGCTTCTTCTTTAACTATAAAGCTTACGCCTCTATGTCTTGAAAGATTGGTGCCATCACGTCTTTGAATATAATTTGTTTCTTCACTTACCAGCAAAGATTCTGAGTCCGGGTATCTTTTTAGTAAAGCGAGGGCTTTCTGGTAAAGGTCTTGAAGGTCTGCGCTACTAGTTGCCAGAGAAGCTTTTTTCCGATTTCTGGCCGTAAAGCTTATATCCTGAATATCCTGGCGGCCAAATTCGGCAGTATCAGTGCCTGAGGCAATTTTTAATTTATTGCCCGAATATTCAATTGAATCAGCTTTTTTATTGGAGCCGTCTGCAAATGTAATTACAGCAGCTGTAGTTTGACTGATGCAAATGATTGAGAAGAGGAAACACATTACTGTTATTAATGTATTCTTGTTCAAAGTGTACCTCCAGTATCTTTATATGCTGCTATTATAGGCTGAATAAGCAATATTTTAAAGCAGTTTTTATCTCTAAAATAAAAAAAAGCTGTCTCAGAGCTTCCAGGCTCTAAGACAGCTGTAGCAAACAGAGATTATTTTATTGTCTTAATTGGCAGGCCGGCTTCTTTCCAGCCTTTGATGCCTTCCGGGTATTTTATTACATTTGGGTAACCCAGCGATTTGAGATGTTTATAGAGTTTGTAACTGGCGGGGCATTGAAGGTTAGAGCAATAAGTTACTATCAGCGCTTCTTTGTCGTTTATAACTTTTTTTACTTCTTCGATGGAAGATTTGTCAGTTAAAGATTTCGCGCCGGGAATTCTGGTCCCATCGTCAAATTTGTCAGACCTTGCATCGAGCAGAATAACAGGAGCGCCACTGTCGAGAAGAGTTTTAAGCCCGGAAGTGTTTAAGGTTGCAGGGGATTCCTTTTCTGATTCTTTTTCATGGTCACGAACTTCTTGATGTTCGTGGCTGCTTTCTGTTGGTCCGCAGACACCATCAGCGCAAGTTGCCTGGGGAGCGCAGGTCCCGCGACTTGCTGATAAAGGACCATAGAAAAAGGCCAGCAAAATTATAGGTAAAAGAAAATAGGTATATTTCATAACGACTCCTTATTAGTGTCATTTAATCTTAACTCAAATATATGCGAAAACCAGTTTAATGTCAAACCTTAGTAGATATTATCAGCAATTCTCGGTCAGCGTTCTGGCAATTATTATCAGCCGGGAAAGAATTCCTCACACCAAGACGCAAAAAATTATAATCGTGCTCGCTTGTCCGCCATAGCCTTGGCGACGGCGGATGCTCGTGCTCGTGCTCGTGCTCGTGCTCGTGCTCGTAATCGTAATCGTCATCGTTGTCATCGTATATTGGTGGTTGAGCGTAGTCGAAACCACCAGGTGAACAATTATCTGGTCCCTTCGACTCCGCTCAGGGACCGCAATAGGGTGTCATCGTATATTGGATTATGTAAGGTTTTTCTTTTTCCAATAAGCTTTAGGAGAAAGAAAAATGATGCTCTAACTCTGGATGCCTGCTTGCGCAGGCATGACGCGTCTTGTGTTGCTTTTGCCATAGATTAACAAACAGAGTTAAATCAGATTTAAGAGAAATCTCAAAGGGTAGTGTAACCGTCTGGCCCAGGCAGCTTCACAATGGGTAGCCTTTTCATCGAAAACGCCCATCAGGTTGTAACCTTCTCTAAAGCCTTTTTGTTTGAGAGTTTTGATCATTTTAAAATAATCATTAACTATGGGAGGCTCATATTCGCCGGTATCTAGATAAATTTTTATGCCTTCAGGCAATACCGGTGTTTTATCGATCCATTTATCAAGTTTCCCGTAAGTTCGATTAAATGCTGATGAAAGACAGCCGGCACCGCCAAATATGTCGGGTCGGGCCAGAATCATCTGCATTGACATGAGTCCACCCATCGATGAGCCCATTATAAAAGTGTTGGCGGGGTCGGTCAAAACATTGAATTTTTTGTCAATAAAGGGTTTAACTACCGAGCATACAAAGTCTGAATACGCTTTGCCCGCATCAGTGTGAAAATTTAATTCTTTCATTCGGTCAGGAGAATTATCTATGCCTACTACAATGCACTTTTTAATTAATCTTTGTTTTAAAAGGCTGGTTATGGTTTCGTCAACTTTCCAGTCAACCCCGGCAAAGGCTGTGCCCGGATCAAAAAGGTTCTGCCCGTCATGCATATATATAACGGAATGGGGCTGTGAGTTCGAGCTGTAGCCTTCCGGAAACCAGATTCTAACGTTTCGTTGATATTTAAGTTTTGTACTTTTAAGCTTATCGTTTATCAGCACAGTTCCTTTTACCGGGTCTGAGTGAATAATCTGCTGGTCAAGCCAGTCGATGATTTTAATTGGAATTTTTCTATCTGAAATAGCTTTTATAACCATATTGGAAGGTGGAATATCTGTTTTATTGCAGATGCCTTGAGTCTTCCAGCTACCCCTGGTAAGCTTGTATTCAATTATAGCACCGGGTTCGGTTTGCAAGCTTATTTCATACTGGTTTTTATTCAAAGGGGTCAGTTTTTTTCCCGCCGGATCCCAGTTCCCCAGCTCTGGAAGGTTGCCGGTGATAAAAAGTGGTTTCTTATCAGGAAAATCTGTGGCCACTTCTATGTCCAGTACAATGTTACATTTTTCTGTATTTTGTGGTTTGATTGTCTGCATTGATTAATTCCCCGAAATAAATAAAGTCTCACAGCCGGTTATAGAATCAAACACCGGCTGTGAGACATGAGATAACAGGTTAAAGCGTTTTTACCATCAGCTCAGCTACTTTCTGATTGAAAGAAGCGGGATCTTGAAGTTGCCCGCCTTCTGCAAGCAGAGCCTGCCCAAACAGAAGTTCGGCATAGTCGGCAATTACAGGATTGTCAGGGTTTTTCGAGTAAAGATCCTGCATTTTGTTAAGCAGGGGATGGTTGGGGTTAAGCTCGAGGATTCGTTTGATTTCCGGAACCTCTTTGCCCGAGGCTTTAAGAAGTGATTCCAGGTGAGGACTCATGTCACCTTCTTCACTTACCAGGCATGCAGGAGAGCTGCTTAATCTGGAAGAAACTCTTACGGCCTTTACATCTTTGTCGAGTTTTTTCTGAATGGTCTCGAGAAGAGATTTCCATTCTTCTTCTTTTTTCTTTCTGGTGTCTTCAGCCTGTTTTCTTTCTTCTTCAGTGCCAAGGTCGGCGTCGCCTTTAGAGGCAGATTGCAGTTTTTTGCCTTTATATTCACTGGCAAACTGTACCCAGACTTCGTCAACCGGGTCTGTCAGCAACATAACTTCATAGCCTTTTTCTTTGAAGGCCTCAAGATGAGGACTGGTTTCAAGCATTTCCCGGTTTTCGCCGGTAATGTAATAAATCTTTTCCTGTCCTTCTTTCATGCGCTCGGCAATTTCTTTCATGGTAAACCAGTCAGTTGGAGAAGCAGTGGTCTGAAAAAGACAGCAGTCAAAAAGCTTTTCGCTGTAAGCAGGCTCTTTGAACAGTCCTTCTTTGATAACCGGGCCAAAGTTTGTCCAGAAGGCGATATATTTTTCTCTGTCTTCTTTGAGTAATTTTTTAAGGGTATCAAGTACTTTACGGGTCACAGTTTTACGTATGGTTTGAATTTGTCGATTTTGTTGGAGAATTTCTCGGGAAATATTGAGCGAAAGGCTGTCTGAATCTACTACACCCTTAACGAATCTAAGATATTCAGGTATCAGGTCTTCGCAGTCATTCATTATAAAAACACGTTTTACATAAAGATTGATACCCCGTGACGAGTTTGGCATGTAAAGGTCAAAACCGGGTTTTTCGGGAATGTAAAGCAAAGCGCTGAATTCACTCGAGGTGCCTTCTGCTTTAAATTTGTTCCACTTCAGAGGAGGGTTCCAGTCATGACTTATGTGTTTGTAAAACTCTTGATATTCTTCGTCGCCAACTTCTTTTTCAGGTCTGAGCCAGATGGCTTTCATTGAATTTAATACTTCGTCTTCAACTACAGTTTCTTCTTTGCCACCTTCTTTGGGTTTACCTTCTTCGTCGCGCTCTATTTCGGTTCTTTCTACCTTCATTCGAATCGGATAGGCAACAAAGTCGGAATATTTTTTTACAACCTGTCTTATGACCCATTCAGCAGTGAAATCTTGAAAGTCTTCGTCATCTTCTGTTTCGGGTTTCAGATGAAGGGTTATCGAGGTGCCGTTAGTTTCAAGCTCTGCCGGTGCCATTTCATAACTCCCATGGCCATCTGAAGACCACTTCCAGGCTTCGTCAGAACCGGCTTTTCGGCTGATCAGTTCAACCTTGTCTGCCACCATGAAGCAAGAATAAAAACCAACGCCAAACTGTCCGATAAGTTCGGGAGCCGTTTCTTTTTGTTCCTGAGCCTTTTTGAGTAGTTCGGCAAATTCGCCTGTGCCTGATTTGGCAATTGTCCCGATAAACTCTATAATTTCATCTTTGCTCATGCCAATACCATTATCTGAAACCGTCAGAGTTTTCTTTTCTTTGTCAGGGCTAATGCGAATATGCAGATCATCAGTGAGATCTCTGAGGTTTTCATTGGTAAGGGCTTCAAATCTAAGTTTGTCAAGAGCATCTGAAGAGTTGGAAATTAATTCGCGCAGAAAAATTTCCTTGTGTGAGTAAACGGAGTGTATCATTAGATCCAGTAACTGTCTGGCCTCGGTTTTAAATTTGTGTTTGGTGGTTTTACCCATTTCAGATTATTCCTTTCAAACTGAAAATTTTACTGAAAACGAAAGTTCAGTAGAACTTATTTATAACAGAATAAGCACTCTTGCAAGATTTAATCGAGAATAATTTGCTCGGCAGAGCGATTTCCATTATTGCGAAAATCAATTTTAAAAATTTACCTTTTAGAATTTCTTCCTCTTCTATAAGGTTTTTTGCCTGTTTTTTTGTATTCTTTATTATTTTGGGGCGGTTTTTCATCTTCAACTTTTTCGCGGCCTTTTTTTATCAGGCGCTGGTGATATTCATCTATGAGCATTAGCAGAATTTCTTCTGTATTCTCACTCGAATTTATTTCTCTTAATACACCGGCATATCTCTTACTGCGCTCTTTCTGGGCTGTTGTGCTGTCGCGAAGATCGGCTTCGAGCCGAGCTGACAATTTTTCGCACAAAAGATTCTGAACCTGTTCTTCGCTCGGCACCTGACGTTCTTCGAATACTATTCCGCTTCGGCGGGCGAACCTTTTAAGGTCAACCGCTTCTATTGGATTTACCAGACTGATTGCGATACCACGATTGCCGGCTCTGGCTGTTCTGCCTGCCCGGTGAATGTACTGGTCTGTATCTTTATGCATGTCGTAAATAAAAACATACTCAAGATGGCTTATGTCGATACCTCTTGCCGCAACATCTGTAGCAACCAGAAATCTCAAGGTTCTTTTCTTCAGCTTACTCATTACTGCTTCGCGGGCATTCTGGCCAAGGTCGCCGCTTATCTGATCGGCGTCATAGCCAAAGCGTTTAAGCAGAGCGGCAACATACTCAACTTCGCTCTTGGTATTGCAGAAAATTATTGCGTTTTCCGGATCTTCCATTTCGACAATTCTCATTAAAACCCTGTCTTTTTGCATTGGATCAACCTGATAGAATAAGTGATCCATGTCGGTAACATGGGTGCTGTCACCTGAAAAACATAAAAATTCGGGGTCATGAAGAAATCTTGAGGCCAGTCTTTTTACACTTTCCGGCATTGTGGCTGAAAACATTGCGGTTGTTCTGCGTTTGGGCAGATAAGAACCAATCTTTACCATATCTTTGTAGAAGCCCATCGAAAGCATTTCATCTGCTTCATCAAAAATCATGAATTTAAGATGTTTCAGCTGAAGCGAGCCTTTCATCAGGTGATCCAATATTCGGCCCGGAGTGCCTATAACTACACGCACGCCCGCTTTCAGGTCGGCAAATTGAGGCTTGTAAGATGTGCCTCCATAAATTGCAGTGCCGTCGATTTTTGTGTTGCCACGTAAAGATTCGAGTTCTGTATAAACCTGTTTTGCAAGTTCACGGGTTGGAACCAGAATTAGTGCCTGACAGGTTTGTTCCGTATCTAAAAGTTGTTCGAAAATTGGCAGAAGAAAAGCTGCAGTTTTGCCGCTTCCGGTTCTTGATTGGACAATAATGTCTTTATTTTGGATTAAATAAGGCGCAACACCTGATTGAACCGGCATGGCTTCTTTCCAGCCCTTCTGCTTTATTGATTCCTGCAGCTCTTCACTATAGCCGTCAAATTCAATGGGTTGCAGTCTTTCTTTTTCTGTTTCCTGTGAAGTTTCTTTGGTTTCTATTGTATTATTCATTTTTTCCCTTTCTCGATTACCTGTTTTAATTCGTCTGCGGCTATTTCTGGCAGGATGGGGTTTACCGGCATCTGAGCCGCCATTTCAAAACCTGCCGGTGTAGATAACCTTGGAATTATGCGTAGACGCAGATGAAAGAATGGTGCGTCGCAATCGTCCTGAGGCGCGCTATCCCATACAAGATTGTAATCGAATAAGCCCAGTATTTCCTTGAGGGCTTTAAGTATAACTCTTGTTGCATCGGCCATATTGTCTAAGACTTTATCTTCTATCAGAGTCAAGCTGGTAAAATGCTCTCTTGGAAAAAGATGCACTTCGTAAGCATTTTCTGAGGCATAGGGGCAGATAGCCAGCACCTCATTTTTATTATAAATTACTCTCTCGTCTGATTCTATTTCACCTTTGTTATGGAGACAGAAAGGGCAAAAACCCTCGTCGTCATAAAAACGGCGGTAGCAGTCAGCGGCAAATCTTATATGCCCCGGAACTATGGGTAGGGCATAAAGTTGTGAATGTGGGTGTGGTTGACTTGCCCCAGCTTTAGGACCGCAATTTTTAAAAATAATTACCTGGGTAACTCTTGGGTCGCCAAGACGCTTGATAGCGCGATCTTTGTAAAGCCTGAAAAGCTGCTTGACTTCACTGGGGTCTCTAAGTGAAAGAGGAGAATGGTGAGAAGGTGTCTCGACCAGGACTTCGGAAATGCCGAAGCCCTCTATTGAGAGGCGGCCGCCTTTGGTTTTATGGCGCACAGGTTCTAAAGCAGTTTCAACTGCAGGATATTTGTTGGCTAATACGTATTGTTGCCAGTTGTCACCTTTTCCATTTACCTTGAATATCTTTCGGTCAGGGCCATTGGGACCCTCACAGAACGGGCAGCTCTGGGCTTTACCCTTTTTTATTTCGGCTTGCACATGGGGGGCATTTTTAGGTCTTTTGGCTCTGTGTGGGGCAAAAATAACCCACTTTTTAGTTACCGGATCCTGTCTGTACAACTTGCATTTCTCCTGATATTTAAAGTTAAAAATATTTTTATCGTTGAGGTAAAATTACCTCTAACTTTTTCCTTGCTTAGTTTAAGATTCCTTTATCAGCTGATTGAACTTCTTATATTGAATTGGCATGTAAATTGCTGATATTGCATTAGAGGTTTGCCTGAACAATCAGGAATCCCTCGACGCTATAAAAGGCGCTCTTAACAATAGTACTTTGGGCCGAAAAAATTAAAGTTGCTGATCTTGGCACTTTTCTTTTGCTGTCTCAAAAGGTTGGAACGGCTTAAAGACTTTAAAGCGTCTGATTCCCTGGGAAACCAGGGAATTTTTTTATCCCGGACTTTCGTTTTTTGCATCTTCAAGCTTTTGTTCTTCATCTATTTCTGTGGTTTCTGTTACCAGAACTTTTTCGAGTGGATTAGGTTGCTCGGCTTCGTTTTCAGGCTCCAGGCTTTCCGGGTCAGCTTTAAAAAAGAAAAGAACTACTAGAAAAAGTAGAAGAAAGATTCCATCGCCTACGTAATGTACCCATTCAGGGGTAGCTACTTCATTCAAGGTCTCAAGCCTCCGGTAAGGTTGTGGATTTTTGCCAGCCATTTATTTACCCGATTTTCAAGGTCTTCAATAATTTTTTCACTAAATTTTGCGGCTTTGCCACAATCAAAAGAAGGCTGGCCTGTATCAGGTTGGGATAGAATTACTTCGCCGGGGGGTGGATAAAACCATATATAGTTGTCGGCAATATAATCATCCTGTTTGGGATTGTAGTTATCGGGAGTTACCAGCCTGGGATAAAAATGGAGCATAAGACCGGTTTCTTCAACTGCGGCATGCCCACCCGGGCCTGTAGAATAAATTTCGGGAACAAACTTTTCCGAAAGTTTCCACCAGTTAATTACGCAAAGTGCAACCCGGTCTTCTCTGATTATCTTGCGTGATATTTTTTTTAACGGTTCAACATTCCCGCCATGGCCGTTGACAATGATTATGCTTTTAAAGCCATGCTTTATATAGTTTTTAATTATTGTTGAGGTGAAAGTTTCAAAAAGTTCCTGGTCAAAGAAGCTCGCAGGTGCAGTCTGAGCAAGTGAATTTGTAATTCCATATTCTATTGAAGGTGCTACTGCTCCTTCTAAATTTATGCTGAGCTCTTCGCAGAGTTTTTCGGCGCATAAAGTATCTGTGCCGACTGGTAAGTGGCGCCCATGAGGCTCAAGGGTTCCGATTGGCAAAAAAATTGGTGCTTCTCTTGCAATCAGGCTTTCAACTTCAATTGAATTCATGTGCTTTAAAAATCTTGCTAAAGGTTTAGACATTTTATCCTCGTTAACACTGAAAAATTATGCTTTTCACTTTAGCACAATTCCTTCTAAATTAATAATAGCCTTTATTTTCTCCCGGTAATTTTTAATTTGATTGTATAACTTTTTTCGTGCTCGTAATCGTTGTCGAATATTTCTATAGCTCACCAGGTTCTTAAAGCTGTAAATACATAAATAATTAACCACAGAGGACACAAAGTTACACAGAGAATCTTTTTCAGCCGTGGATTGTCCGTTGGACAATCAGCCGGCGGTTTCACCGTCCGGCTTTCACAATATTACTCAGCATTCAGAAAAGCATTAATGTTTTTCTGAATGCTGGGTAATATTGTGAACATAGGCTGAAAAAGATTAAAAACAGCTCCGTGTTCTCTGAGGCCTCGGTGGTGAAATTTTGTTTTTTGTTTTTTCATTTGTTAAAAATAAAAATTTTATGCAAATAGCACTTCATGGTTTAAGATAATAAACGAAATCATCTGAGAGAGAAAAAATGTCGAGCGACATATCGGTTGAGAAAAAGTCTAAGGGCAAAAACTTTGTTCTCGAGCCCTTATCCCTGTGGAAATGGTTTTTTATTATTGTTCTTTTGTTGTGCTTTCCGCTGATTATACTTTTTAATCAGATGGTTGGTGCTATGCACGAATCTGCAGATCGTAAGTTAAGCGATTTAGAGCTCGAACTTGAAAAAGTTGCCGGCAGGGCAGTGCAGGAGCAGGAACAATCAATTCAAATTAATGAAATTTTAAAAGAATACGAAAAAAATATTTTACCCCTGATGTTTCGAATTAATCGAAATAGAGTTTTTTTGCCCAAGCTTTCTTTCATCCCCTTTATTTCAGCCGATCAACTTAATCGCTGGTTTGTATTACACGACGGCTTAAAGCTTTCTCATTATCATAAAAAGCTGGAAAAACTCATACCGGGCATTGAATTCATTTACTGGGACAGTCATTACAAAAAAATAAGCAGTAATGATAAATTACTGCCAAAGTTTGTTTATTCAAAGCTCATAAAATCAATCTGTTTAAGGCTGAAAAAACGTCAGGGTAAAGATGAAAATTCTCGCGGCTATAAGAAGTTTTTGCCTATGGTAAGCAGGTATTTTGGCGATGATTCGGGCCTTATCGACTTTGTTAAATACGGCAAAATTACCCGGTTGAATACTACCTCCGGAAAAATACAGTATCTATACTGGCAGAATTTTGGCGATGATTTACCGGATAGTAATTTTTTATTCAAAGGATTTCTAGCTGTAATTAAAGAAGAAAAGCTTCCGACTGTTTTTGGCTTGAGTCGATTCAAGATGAGAAGACGTGCAGACTGGCAGAATAAGCAAATTTCTCTAGGCTGGATCGATGAACTTAATCAGACTGCCTCTCATTTACCCTATCCGTTTTCAATAACGCAGCAGAAATTCTGGCGAAACTGGATAAGCTCGCAACCTGACGGGGTTTATCGCAAAAACAGTCTGTTATTGGTAATAAAAAGACTTAACAGCCGATTAATAGTTGTTTCGGCAAAGAGTATTAAAGATATTGAGATGCAAATCGAGCAAAAAAAGTTTCTTTTGTTTTTTGTTGCTTTTATAGTCATTATTTTAGCTGTTTTTGTCGTTTTTTATTTTCGCAGTAATAATGGAGCCGCATTGAGTATCAAATGGCAGATGCTTGGATTGTTCTGCCTGGCAATGGCATTGCCAATGATTGCTGTTTTTCATTTTGGTAACGAGCTGGTTAAGGACCGAGCCGAGTTTTACGAAAATCAGGCTTATAAGAAGCTTGAAAGAGTAAAAAAAGAAATAGAAGAGAATGTCGAATATGTTTTCAGGCATATTGAGGTCATAGGCGATGATTTTATTAAAGATTTGTGCGGCTATTATAAGAAAGAAGGAAAAAAGCGCTTTGCCGGAGCAGGTTTAAATAAAACTATAGACAATTATTTTGATCTTGCTGGTATAGAGCACCTTTATCTTTTTAACGCAGCTGGAGAAGAGCTTACTGGAGATATGTTCGAGTCAAATGAGCGTGAAGGCCTTTTGCCTCTGGTTAAATCTTTGGCAAAGCTTAAATTGAGGCTGAGCGGGCAGCTTGTCGAAAAAGGATACGCAGGAGCAGTAAGTCTTATGGACCTGATGATAGAAGAAACCGGAGGAGCCCAATTTGCAGATATTCAGACAATTCTCGGGGCAAAAGAGGGCAGCGCTTTTGAATTGAAATTTACCGGGCGCAGAACTTTAGTTTATGTGGGGCAGTTTTCACCCTTAAAAGATGAAAATGAGGTTTTTATTCTTGTTTTTATAATTAAAGATCGAAAGTTTGATGAGCTTTATTTGCAGCTGATGATTGACAAATTTCAGCAGGAAGCAAAAATTGGTAAAGAAATTCAGGTTTTCTACGGGAAAAATGATTTTCACGGCAATAATTATTTTCGCAGGTCTAATATAAAGAACCCATTGTTTGACTACACAGCTAAAAGTAAAGATGCAACCGGTATCGGAAAAATTACTGAGCCGACAAGGTTTGCGGGCGTTTCGCTAAAAGACTCATACAGGTTCAGCAATGGTAAAAAAGTGTTGCTTTACAGCTTTATACCATCCGGAATTGAATCTTATACGGTAATGGCATTGCATGATTACAGCTCAATTAGTGAAAGATTGCAGCTGTTAAAAATTTTGATTCTGATAATTTTGCTTGTGTCTATTCTTATCGTATACGTTCTTGTAAAAATCACCGGACGTTCTTTTATTCAGCCGGTACAGCTTTTAAAACAAACAGTTCAACAGGTAGAAGAAGGAAACTATGATTGTCGAATTTCTTTACCCGGAAAAGACGAACTGGTAAATCTTGGGTCAGCAGTAAACCTGATGACCAGAGGGCTGAATGAGCGTGAAAGAATGACAAGATACTTGTCGAAGTCTGCTGTTGAGGCAGTAAAAAGCACCCATGAGATTAAGCTTGGCGGCCGCAGGGTTCCTGCTTCTATTTTATTCTCAGATATTCGTAGTTTTACTACTATGTCTGAAAGCTATGATGCAGAAGAAGTTGTCGCTCTTTTAAATGATTATTTTGCTAAAATGAATATGGTAATTGAAAAATATGACGGCGATATTGATAAATTTATCGGTGATGCAATTATGGCTCAATTTATCAGCAAAGATGAGCCGGGGTTCGAACCCGAAACAATGGCTCTTAAAGCGGTGAAAGCTGGTATGGCCATGATGGATTCATTAAAAGATTTTAATCAGCAAAGAGAGCTGGAAAACAAGTTCCCAATTATGATTGGAGTCGGCATTAATTCAGGCGAAGTTATTGCCGGCAATATCGGTTCCCCCGGCAGAATGGATCATACGGTAATCGGAGACACCGTTAATGTCGCCTCCAGACTTGAGGGGATGAGCAAAAAGGGCAGGCATTCTCATGTAATAATAAGCAGTGCCACTCTTGAGCTGGTAAAAGAACATGTCGAATATGAAAAGCTTCAAGAAACTTCGGTCAAGGGTAAAACTTCAGTGGTCGAAATGTTTGAAATAATTTCAATAAAACATTGACTGTAATTGCTGTTTCCAGCCAGTTTTTTCGATTTCGATTTCGATTTCGATTTCGATTCCGATAGCGATACCGACATTCGAATAGGTATCGCAATTTGGACAGCTATTCTCGGTCAATCATTATTAGCTGATTACCAAAAGTTCCGGTATTATTTCTTCAGGGCAAATAAAGAATTTAAACCACTGAGATCACTAAGCGCACCGAGACGATTTTTTAATCTTTTTCAGCCAGGGATTGTCCTTTGGACAATCAGCCGGCGGCTTCACCGTCCGGCTTTCCCAGCAACATCAGGCCCTCAGAAAAGCACCAGTGTTTTTCTGAGGGCCTGATGTTGCTGGGAACAATGGCTGAAAAAGATTCTCCGTGATTCTCTGAGAGCTCTGTGGTTATTTTCTTTGCGGCTTTGAGGCTGCATGTGAGGAATATCTTTTTTCTGAAACAAGCTGATAGTAGCTAACCGAGAATTGCTACAATTTGGAGCTTTAATTGATAAAGAAAGTGTAAACCTTTATAATCTGCTGGTAAGGTCAAATTGAAATACGGTGGAAATAATGGCAGCAGAAGATCAAGCACAAAAAATCAATAAAACAGGGCTTACATCTGAAGAAGTTTCTAAAAATCGCGAAAAATACGGCTCTAACGTTTTAACTCCACCGCCACGCGATCCCTGGTGGATGCTGCTTGTTGAAAAGTTTGATGATCCGATAATCCGAATTCTTATGATTGCGGCAATAATTGCCATCGGAGTCGGAACAATAAACGGCGAATATCTCGAGGGTATTGGAATTATTGTTGCCATTCTGCTGGCCACCGTTCTTGCATTTTTGAATGAGTATAAGGCAGGCAAAGAATTCGATATTCTGAACCAGGTTTCCGATGAGGCACCGGTTACAGTTTTGAGAGATGGCATTTATTCCAAGGTAGCCAGAAAAGACATTGTTGTCGGTGATGTCGTTATTATAGAGTCCGGTGAGGAAATTCCGGCAGATGGCCGTCTTTTGGAAGACGTTGCTTTGCAGATAGATGAGTCAAAATTAACCGGAGAATCTTTGCCGGTTTCAAAATTTTGTTCCACTGCCGAATCCGATGACAGCAGCTCTGAAAACACTTATGCCCCGGATTCTCTTCTTAGAAGCACAATGGTGGCTAATGGGCACGGAATTTTCTCAGTCACCGCAGTCGGTGATAAAACCGAAATAGGGAAAGCTGCGAGGGCGGCCGGTGAAGAAAGCAATGAAGTTACACCCTTGAACCGCCAGCTTGATCGCTTGAGTAAGCTTATTGGAATTATAGGTTTTTCGATAGCCTTCTTTACCTTTATAGCACTTGTAATGAGAGGGTATTTCAACTCAGAGTTTCAGCTTACAAGTTCCCAGTGGACTTTTTCGGTATTAGTTTTTGCCGGTTCGATGATCATGCTGGCAAGGGTATGGTTTCCTATTATTGCTGATGCGGTTGAACTCAGTGGAAAAAGAATTAAATATCCCGCCTTTTTAAGGGGACAGGGCATTAAGGCCTGGTTAAAGCCGGTAATTGCCGGGCTGGGATTCTTTCTTTTCTGCGCTGCCACCGGAAGCGTTACTGGAGTTCTGGCACAGGACCCAACCTTATGGTTAACCACAGATGCGCTTTCTGAATTCTTAAAATACTTTATGATTGCGGTTACAATTATTGTGGTAGCTGTTCCCGAGGGGCTGCCCATGAGCGTAACCTTGAGCCTGGCTTACAGTATGAGGCGCATGACAGCGGCAAACAATCTGGTGCGCAGAATGCACGCCTGTGAAACCATCGGCGCTGCTACCGTTATTTGTTCAGATAAAACCGGAACCCTGACTCAGAACAAAATGGCGATGCATTCCATTTATTTTCCAGCCTTGCCCGATAACAAGCTTAGTTCAGATTTGAACTCAGATGCAGAAAAGCTGCTTGCAGAGCTTATCTCTGTTAACAGTAGCGCTAATCTAAGCCTGAAAGAAAATGAGATTTCTGCAATAGGAAATCCTACAGAAGGTGCTATTCTTTTATGGTTGCATAGTCAGGGTATCAATTATCAAGCTTTAAGAAAAAATTTCAAGCTCGAGAAAGAATGGACCTTTTCTACCGAAAGAAAAATGATGGGCAGTTACGGTTATTCCGCTATGGGCGAAGAAAAAGTTCTTTATGTTAAAGGTGCGCCAGAGCTTTTGGCAGACATTTGCAGCCACGTCTTAACTACCAGAGGAATAGAAAAAATAGATAAGTTCAGTGACCAGATATTTGATCAGCTTAATCAAGCTCAGCAAAAGGGGATGCGTACTCTGGCCTTTGCTTTTAAGCGACAAGAAGAGATAAATAAAAAAGCAGAGTTGGAAGAAGTTGCGAAAGACATGGTCTGGTTAGGATTTGTGGCTATCGCTGACCCGATTCGCCCTGATGTTCCCAAAGCTCTCGAAGTTTGTAGAAAGGCCGGGGTAAAAGTAAAAGTCGTAACCGGTGATAATTCAAAAACTGCGCTGGAAATAAGTCGCCAGATTGGTTTGCTTCATGATACAGACAATCTTGAAGACTTTCATATTACCGGAGCTGAGTTTCAAAAACTATCAGAAGGAGAAAGTCGAAAAGTAGCTGACAAAATTAGAATTATGTCCAGGGCGCGCCCTGCTGACAAACTTAAGCTTGTTAAAACTCTGCAGAGTCTCGATGAAGTTGTCGCTGTTACGGGTGACGGCACCAACGATGCTCCTGCCCTGAATTATGCCAATGTTGGTCTTTCGATGGGCAAGACAGGTGCTTCTGTAGCCCGCGAAGCAAGTGATATTGTGCTGCTTGACGATTCTTTTCCAAGTCTGGTCAAGGGTATTATGTGGGGGCGTTCCTTATATGAAAATATACAACGCTTTGTTATGTTTCAATTGACCATTAATTTTGTTGCTCTGTCGGTGGCCTTAACCGGACCATTTATCGGGGTAAAAATGCCGCTTACTGTAATTCAAATGCTTTGGGTCAACCTTATTATGGATACCTTTGCCGCACTTGCGCTTGCAACTGAGCCTCCACACTGGAAGGTCATGTCGCGTTTTCCACGCAACCCGGGAGATTTTATTGTTTCCAGACCAATGTACAAGCACATATTCGGGGTCGGGATAATTTTCTACATTTTCCTGATTTTTCTGCTGAAATATTATCAAAATGATGGTCTTGTAGACACTTATGAACTTTCGAAGTTTTTTACCATATTTGTAATGCTACAGGTCTGGAACATGTTCAATGCAAGAGCGCTTGGTTTTAAGCATTCATCATTGAAAGGTATCTGGGAAAATCGTGGGTTTATGGTGATTTTGCCGGCAATAGTGCTTATTCAGTTTTTGATCGTTCAGTTTGGTGGTTTAATGTTTCGAACTACGCCTTTGAATCTTTCAGACTGGCTGATATGTATTGTTGCAACTTCTGTAGTTTTGTGGGTCGGCGAAATTTACAGATTTGTAAAAGGCATGAATGCAACTGACCACACTGAAGTAGCCGACCAAAGCCCCTTCTGATTCCATAAGAAAGATCTCTCATAAAAGCCTCAAACCAAATGAGAAATGTCAAAGTCAGATTGTCCGTTTTGGGGAGTCTGTTGAGTTTTTCATTGAAAATTATTTTTGTAGGGGCCGACCGCGGTCGGCCCGGTTTGATTCGTCTAAATTCTGGTTATCTGGTTGAAGTCGATGTCTGGTCATTGAGTTTTAGTCGAAATGACCGGGTAAAAATACAAAACAATTTTTTGATTGCGAGGATTCAACTTCGCGAAAATTCCTAATCGTTTTAAGCCTCAAGGTCGATTTATTTAGAGAACCTTTCTTTTTCAAGCAACCTGGTGGAAAAAAATACAGATAGATTTGATCAGGTTTACGGAAAAGTAAGAACAGGCGGCAATAAATTCATTATGGCAGGGCAATCAGGCTTGCTTAAAAAATTATTAGTTCTATGAGAAGTAAAACAAGTAGCTTATTTTTACTTGTTTTTTTCTTGCTGATAATGGAATGCTTTATATCGTATTCCAGAGTTTTTGCTGTGGGGCAAAACGCTTTTCAACAGCCTCAAATTGTTTCTCCCCCACCTATATATGAAGAGAAGAAGAAAGGGTCTGATCTTAAAACATCAGTAGCTCCTGCAAAAAAAATGTCTCATCGCAATGAAAAATCTGCCATAGAAAGGGTAACGCCAAACCCTTCGCAAAAATCAATGATTGTTAATCCGCCGCCCGTCTTGTTGAAATTGGAAGAAGCTGACAGGGCTCCTTCGGGAATGCCTTTAATTCTGGTCGATCGCGCAGGTAATCCGCTGGCTGTAGTAAATTCGCTCAAGGAAATTCGCAATAAATTAACCCGGGAACAGCTTGAGTCGACCTTTGTTTATTTAACCGGTGATCCTTCTGTGATCAGAAAATTTAGAAGGGCGCTTAAAAATAAGCAGTTAAAGACAAAAGCAAAAGTTTCAGGCAAACCTTTGCAAAAGCGATCTGAAAAAACTGTCAGCCAGGCAGAGCCGTCATACAAAAAACCTGCGCAAGCGAAACAGCAAAAAATAAAAACACCCCGACGTTCGCCAGGGGGAACTGGTAAAATTAGTAAACCTGCTGTTGCTAAAAAAGCTGAAGCCCCTGGGCGGTCGCCGGTACAATCCGAAAAAACTTCAAAGACACCGGCTGAATCCGGCAAAGAACTTGCACAAGAAACTGTGCAATCCAATAAAACAAAAACTTTAGATAAGCAGCCGATTAAGTCTGGCAGAACCCCCGAAGATTCAATTCTGCAGAAAAGCAAAACTCTCGAGCTGTTAAGGCGTAGAATTAAAGGCTATTCAGATGTCGAGTCGTCAGAACCGCCTGCAGAAACTAAAAAACCTGTTAAGCCAGGCTCTTCTGAATTAAAAACACCTGAAAAGCCAATCGAAAAAGTAATAGAGCCGACGATTGCAAAGAAAACTGCGCAAAAAAGGCAAAAAGCGAAAAAAAGACCTCACAAACAACAGGCCAAAACGGTTAAAGATGTTGCAATAAAAAAAGATACAATTGCAGAAGAAACTGTGAAGAAAGTTACAGAAACCGAAGCTTCTGCTAAGTCAGATGCTGACAGGCAAAAAGAAACTTCAAAAAAGAAAATTGAACCAGAAAAACCCTCAGCAAAAAAATCCGATAAAGAGGTCGCTCCTGGAGATAGAAGCTTTGTGGTAAAAACTGAAGAGGTCAATAAAGGCTCGGTAATTTATGGGGTAAACTCCTTTGACAGCGGCCTTCATATTGAAGCTGCCACCGATTTGCAAAGCATGTATGTAGAACCCGGCGAAAGCTTTACCATAAGTTTCCAGATTACCAACATATCCGGCAGACCAGGGCATTTCGTCGAAGAGTTCGATATGCCCGAAGGTTTTCAACTGGCCTTTCCGCCTGCAGAATTCAGTCTTGAGCCAATGGAAACCTATAACAGTATTGTTATGGTTACTGTGCCTCAATATCTTAAAGCCGGCGAACATACATTTGCTTATAATGTCTTCGAGCGCAATGACCAGGCGATCCATGGTAGTTTTTCATTCAAATTCAACATAATGGAAATGCTCGACCTTAATTTTGTCATCGAAGAAAAGCCCGGCAGCGTCATTTATGGCGAAGACTTCACAATCAAAGGCAAGCTTTTCAATAATAGTAATACTAAGCTTTCGTTAGGAATTGAGGCCAGCGAACAAAAGCATTTCAGATTAGATCTTTCGCAGGAAAAAGCCGATCTGGCTCCGGGTGAATTTGTTGATCTGGTAATAAAAGGGACAACAGGTGTTGGTAACCAACCAGGTCATTCACTTGTAACTTATCTGACTGTAAGAGACTTAAGCAAGAGCCAGAAACCCGTTTTACTTAAACAGATAATAACCTTTAAATTTTTTACCAAAGCCGGAACTAAAACAGACTTTAAACATCGCTTACCTGTAGATGCAACTGTCAGAGTTAAAAGTTTTAGAGGTGAATACAGCACCCAGATGGAAGTTTCATCAGAGGGTTACCTGGATGATTCACATAGCCGTAAAATTGAATTTCTTGTGCGCGACAAAGGTTCGAATAGAGACTCAGGTTTGTCCTATTCCAGAGAGACTTCAAGCTTACTTTATAATGACAGAAAAATGAAAGTAGCGATCGGTGATCATAGCTTTGGTGTGGCAGCGCTTTCTCGTTCTTATACCGGCCGTGGTATTGGTGTTGATTACAATTTAACCAATGAAACCGAAGTTGGCTTTATAAATTATGAAACTCGTTATCGAATCAATGAACTTGAAGGAAAAGGTGCTTTCGTGTCTCAGTCCTTTGGCAGGAAACTTAATTTAAAGTTAAGTCATTTTGTATCTACCAGTAAAACAAATAAATTGAGTCCTGAAGAAAGATTTACCACCCTGGCTTTTAAATTTCGTCCCAACAGAATTTCACGTTTGACCGGCGAAGTTGGGAAAAAGTGGGGCGGTGATCTTGCAGATACAAGAGATGCAGCTTTTAAATTGAATTATGTTACAAAAGTTCGAAGTTACGCAACTTTTAGCGTAAGTCATAGCGACACGGGGGTGATTTATGCCGGTAGCAACAGTGGTAATGAAAACACCAGAACTTCTGTTAGTATACCACTGGGCAAAAATATAAAGAGCTTTGTATCTTATTCTAAGTCTAAGCAGCATCGGCTGGTTGAATCTGATTCCACCCCGGCTTCACAAAATGATTCTATGAGAACAGGTGTCAGTTATAGATTGAATAAAGATACTTATTTCAGATTGAACTATAGTGACAGTCACCGTTTCGATAGAATTTCCAATGAGTATAACACTAAGACCAAGGCTTATACGGGGTCTGTAACAAAAAATGGCAGAAGATACAGTTCAAACTATTCTTTCTCCAAGCGTGTTCTTGATGACCTGATTGATGGGACGCAAAAAGATAGAATACAGCACAGATTTAATGGAAGTTACAAAATAACCCGAAAACTTATGTTAAATGCTTACGGATCAATGGAAAAAAATAATAGTAGTAATGATTACTTTCAAGATAATAGTAACAGTCTGGGAATGGGGATCAACTTTAGAGTGACAAACGCTCTTACAGCTATTTTCAACTTTCGCCAGACCAATTACAGTGAAACAGACAGAACCAGTCAAAATATGAATTTAAATTTAAATTATAAAAAATCAAATAATCGCGTTAATTTCAGGATGTCAAAAAATTCATATTCAACTGTTTATGCAGAAGCCCCTGTTTATTATCAGCTTAGCCTTACTCGAGAGTTCGGCATGCCGACAGGCAGAAACAACCAAATAGGGGCATTGAAAGGTCAGGTTAAAGAAATAGTCGGCAGTCAGACCCGATCTTTAGATAATATAACCTTATTGATGAAAAACATGGCAGCAGTTACAAATTCTGATGGAAATTTTGTTTTTGCCGATCTGACTCCGGGTACTTATACTCTTGATATAGATCGTAGAAACAGCGGTTTAAATAAAATTTCGCAGCAAGGCTTGCCCTTGAAAGTTTATATTCCGGGTGGAAAAGTAGCTTCAGTAACCCTTTTACTTGAGGAAGGCTGCACTTTTTCCGGGCAGATTAAGGTCGCATCAACGGAAATTCCTGATGATACTGTTCAAATAAAAGACGAAGCAGGTAAAGATATTTTAGCCCCAATGCCTGCAGGCTTTAGAAAAATTGAAGCACAGAAGCTTGCGGGAGTCATATTGGAAGTAAGATCAAATAAAAGACGATACACAGCCGTTTCAGATTCAGAGGGAAAATTTAAATTTTACGGTTTGCCGGCAGGTTCCTGGAAATATAGAGTTTACGAAAATACCATCCCGAAAGGTTATCGAATCAGTCCGGAAAAAGGTTTTATTAATGTAAAACCTGAAGCTGAGAATAAACTAACCTTTAATGTTTCGCCAATAATCAGAAAAGTTGAAATGGTGGAAGCTGAATAATCAATAAAGAAACTTTATTTGATTTCTATCTGGTATTTTCCGCCGAATACTTTTTCACCTGAAGTGTCATAAACACACAAGGCAGTATAATTTCCCTTTTTGAGATGAGAAATGTCTGCTGAAAATCTTGCAGAACAGCCGGGATAAAGTGATTTTTTGCCAAGAAGAATTTTTTCTACCGGTTTGCCTTTGCTGTCAAAGAAGTTTATATAGAACTGGCCGGTAAAATAAAGGGTTCCGGTATTTTCCATATCAACAAAAAATTTTCTTTCGCCGTCAATTTCTTTTATAGATTGATTAAAATAGCGAGCTTTCATTTCGCCTGTTCCTGAAATATGGGTGCGAATCTGTATGGCGGTACGTCGTTTAACTGTTACTTTCGATTGTATATCTGCATTTGAAGTGTTGGCGGCTTCTGTGGCTTTTGCATCTATATATTCAACCATCAATACGCTCCAGTAAGTTCCGCTAAGAGACTTCTGGGGAATATTGGCAGTTACATTAATAGCAACTTTTGACTTTGGTTGGATTAAAAAGCGCTTGGGCGTAAATTCAAGCCAGTCAGCATTTGATCTTTTGTGCTGACCGGGGGAACCGTATTCATTTTTACCATCTGCATTAAAAAAGTAATCTGTCTGGTAAACGGTTATTTGATGCTCTTTATTTGAGCGGTTTATTACACGAAATGAAGTTTCAGCATTGCCGCCCGGGCTTATATATATGTCATCTGCGGGATTCTCAACAGTTACAGCATTAGCAGTCAGGCATGAAAAAGAAAAAATAATTATAAAAAGAAATTTAAAAGCCTTTGCCATTTTTTTACTCCTGAAATTTAGTTTTACTGTTTAATTAAGGTAAAGGTAACAGTTAACTGGGTTATGCCTGGAACTGCATTTTTATTTGCCCAACATTCATATTTTAAAGGAATATAAGGATGTGTGCCTGACTCAAGATTGTCGACAAGAGTCTCAGCATTTGATAAAAGTCTTCCATCATCAACTAAATTAATCCAATAAAATGTAGCCAGATAACTTTCCGCCAGCCAGTCGGCCTGTTCATCCAGCTCAAGTTTTAAACTCCTGCCCTGCCATTTGGAGGGATTCAAGGAATTGACTTCAACCGTAATTTTGTAATTGCCGGTAGTTGTTATAATTGCACTTAATTCCGATGATGTGCTTGTTTGCCATTTAGGTGCCGACAATGCTGATCTTTGAATTTCCAATTGCGGGCTTGTGCCACCCAATCTTATTGAATCGGCATTGCATGCAAGCGAAAAGTTGCAAAAAATATATAAAATAAAAATTACTTTAGCAAAATTATCAAATAACACTGACAAATTATGAATCCTGTTTAATATTTCAGAAGATAGTCTACTACTTCAACTTTGCCTAAAGCAAGCCCCCTCCTTTTTTGTGAAAAAAAAGAGGGGGGCGGGATTCTAAGGTTAAAAATCAGTTGTCTGTCAAAGTATAATAAACTTCTGCTGTATGCAAGCCAGGTGAAGCATTTGGTCCTGCTGCGATTAAGTAATTAAGAGTTACTTCCTCTACGCCGGAAGTTGCAGGTATTTCGGTCACGAGGTCTGATACAGGGCCAACGGTTCCGTCTGTAATTAAATTGATTTCACCTGTGGGGTTCCCGCCGGCGGGTAATTCTGTTATGCCAGCTTCTACGGTGAGGTATCTGCCGACCCAGTCGCCATCTTGGAGGGCAGTTTCAACTGTAATCTTTTGCTCAAGCCCCAGGTCGTGCTGAATGCTGAGGGTAGCTATCTGGGGGGTCCAGTTGGTTGTAATCGCAAGCTGATCATTGGAAAGACGGGTTACATCTGTAGCAACAGTTGATTGGCCGGCTCCGAATTCCAGAGATCTGTTTTCCTGCAGATCAATTGAAATTGTGTTGGTGGCAATTGATCCTGCGAAAGAGGTGGCCGAAAAGGCTACAAATAGAGCTAGAAGAATGAAGAGTTTGGCTCTCATGATTAATAAATCTCCTTGTAAAATTATTTAGAACTAAAAAACTAAATATTGTTTGGTAGTGAACATTTTACCCGATAATTTTTTTTACTTACTCTCACCCCCTCGCTATGCAAGATTCTTTGGTTAAATGTACAATACCTTTTTAACATTGTTATATTAACCTGACATTATCTGAAATTTTGAACAAAACAACTTTCAAACCCCTTGATTAAGGCGTTTGCCCAAAATGTTACAGACACTGTCAACAAACTTATTTAAGCGTTTAAAGCTTGTCAAGTTAAATTTTAACAGGTGTGTACATTGTTTTCCAGTCCATTTGATTATCCATTCCTCAAAAAATCATAAGCTTGTTAAGCTATAGCTTTAATGAGAGAACTTGTGAAGAAGTATCGGCAAACTGAAAAGCTTTGTTAGTGATAATTATGAAAATAAATTTATTTTGAAAATATTTGCTCCTCACACGGAGTCACTAAGTCACAAAGAACACCAAGAGTAAAAAAAATGATTCTGTTTGTTAATCCTCTATTCGTCATTCCTGACCGGTTCTAACCGGATCAGGAATCCAGAATAATCGTCGTTTTTTATTAAAGAAACAAAACCGTAGGGGCTCAAAATTTTGAACCCTTAGTTTAAATAAAAAAACTTATTACCCTGACCCTGGATTCCGGCTCTCATTTTTTTCGGCCGGAATGACGAAGCAATCTCACTATTCCGCCATGCCCACGTGTAGGTTGGTAACAAGTTAAGGAGAAGCCCCAAGAATCAATTTTATGGGTTTGTTGAGAAGTTCGAAGTTTCTTTTGCTTGTTCGTGCCGTGGCAGAAAAATTTAATTTCAGTACATTTTTCATTGGGTGCAGCAAAGCCGGAGATTTTCCACTTATTTCCAGATAGCAGTTGCTGCCGGCAGGAAGAGATATGCGCGAGGGTACAACCTCCAGGTTGTTTGCATTGCCGCCAATGGCTAAATCCAGGTATAGATCGAGATTGCCGCAGTTATGAAGTTCGCCGGTTACTTTGAATAATGAATTTTCTGTAATTTGAGCAGAGGAAGTTCTTTTGAATTTCAGGCAGGGAAAAGCTTTAACTGCAAATTTGAATTTCACTGTTTCGGACAAAGTGTTGCCGGCCGTTGAATTAAGCCGATAGACAATTTGATAAATTCCCGGAGGTAAAGAAGAGTCTAAGAAAAGCGCAATGTGTCGATTGGTTTTTTTCCCTGGTTCAAGTAAAAATGAAGTTCTTTCATGAGCAGCTCTGATTTTTTCATGGGCAATTATTTCCTGTTTTAGACGATAGCCACGGGAAGTCAAATTTGAAACCATAAAGTCTAAGCCAATTGTTTGACCTGGTTTTATCTCCTTCTCTTTTAGGCTGTGGCTTGCGATAATTTTAAAGTTTTTGTCGCTGTACGAAAAATCATACAAACCTGCAGGTGCATCTATTCGGGGGAAATCTTTGGCTTGTTCAAGTTTAAACAATTCAAGGTCAAAGTTCATTGAACTTTTTGTTTTTCGAATCAAAGGGGCTGGATCTGAATAGAAATGAATTTTTTCTTCTGCTGCTTTTTGTTTTTTCTGCTCTGGCACAGGGGTTGCCGAATTATTTTTCTCTTTAACAACCGGAGGCGGTGCGACAATTGTTACCTGGGCAAAGCCGGGCGAAGCGGGCGATATAAAAAACAGCCCGACCATAATCGCTATAAAAAGTGGTTTAATAACGAGCAAAAACTTAAAAAATTGCTGTTTTCTTTTATTATTCAGCATGACAGGCTATCTTAGCACTAAAAAATGTTTTTTACCAAATTTAGAAGATAATTAACCACAGAGCTCGCAGAGTTGCACAGAGAATCTTTTTCAGCCTGGGATTGTCCAGCCGGACAATCAGCCGGCGGGTTCACCGTCCGGCTTTTCTAGCAACCAATCATCAGTCAAAAAAGCACTCGTGTTTTTCTGACTGATGATTGGTTGCTAGAAACAATGGCTGAAAAAGATAAAAAAAATCACCTCCGCGCTCTCGGTGGGCTCAGTGGTTTAATATAAGCATTTGACGAGATAAATAAAACAAAGGGTATGGAAACCAGTTAATTAAGCTTTACCGAAAATTGATTTGATTCTCTTAATTCATGAAATTTAAAAAAGCTGCCTCGTTTGAGACAGCTTTGTAAATAATTCTCTTTAATGAATCAGGCAGCAAGTTGCTCGTTTCTGATTTCTTCTGGAGTCAGGTCAATTTCACCATTGCTCATATCAAAGAGTCTTTTTTGAACTTTTGCCTGAAGAATATCCAATCCGTTGGGTAGGTCCAGGACATTTACATCACTGCCGATCACATCCTTGTAGTTGGCTTTGATGTGGTGAATCATTCTGATTCTGAATTCAGCATCAGTTTTGGACTGATACAAGGGAGTATTGGGAATTATCATGATTATGCCTCCATACTTTCTTATCTTCCATATTTATCGGCAGCAATCTATTTAGGATTAAGAATTTTTTACTCGGGTTGTGGGTTGTGTTGGTTGTCATTATAATTTAAGAAAGCTTGTTTCATTTGGTGAGGTTTTTATGAAGAAGATACTATTGCTGGTTTCATTGATATTGTTAAGTTCTCAGTGCTGGGCTCTGGTTGGTGTGCCCTGCGATCCGGTCGAGGACTTCGAAAAAGTTTATTTGATCAGAAACTGGCAGAAAATGCCCCACAAAAATCAGGAAGAAACCCTGGCGCGAGTAAATGAAGTCAACGCCAAACTTCCAAAAGACGAAGAATGGACTTA
>JBNJGH010000013.1:0-47494 GCA_051747585.1 Candidatus Rifleibacteriota bacterium | reverse complement strand
GGTTTTGCATTGACCAGCTCAAATGTTTTATACATTTTTTTACCGAATTCCGATGCGCCTTCTTTTTCGAGTACAATGAAGGTATTGTCGTTATGGCGCTTTTTAACCAGTCCGTTTGTTTGAATAAGCAAATCAAGTAACTCATCAAGATTCAGGTTTTCTACATAAAAATTCACCTGTTTATCTTCAACATTTTCATGAATAACCAGATTAATATTCATCATTTTAGACAATGTCTGAAGGGCATCTTTTAAACTTAAATCTCTAAAGAGCAATTCCCGCGCCATTCGCCCTGAATCATCATTTAAAGATATAACGGTTAGATCACGGCCCTTTAAAGTGTATTGAAAGTTTCTTTGCAACAGCAGATTTTTTAAAACATCGCGCAAAGGAACATCCTGGGCCTGAACACTATATTTTCCCTTAACACCGGAGTCTGCAAAAATTCTAAGATTAAATTTTGCAGCCAACGCATTTAGAATCGTTAATAAGTCTTCTTGTTGAAAGCTCAAGCTGACTTTTTTATCGAGAACGGTTACAGAGTTAGATTTGTATTTTTTAGAACTATTATTTTTATTATCAAGCAGTTTATGAACTTTTCCGGCAAAAGCAGATTCAGAAGAGCGGGCCCCGGCTTCGAGAACAAGATTTTTTCCGATTCTTCTAGGCATAAGTTTTCTAGGTTCATTTAGAACCAGCACAATTCTTACAACATTCGGATTCTTACTGACCTGGCTGATTCGCATTACTTTTACAAGTGAGTGAGGCGATGGAACAAGAGCTTTACCACCGGGAAACTCCCAGTCATAAAAGTCCATACTTATTACATTAGGAAATTTTTCTTCTACTTTAAATTCGGAAATTTCATGCTTGGGGAACATAACTATACTGTTCAAACCATAGTTTCCCAGAGAAGTATCGGTTAGCTTTTCTGCGAATGCCGGGCAAAAAATAACCGTAGACAGAAGCATTGCCAGCAGTATTCGGCTGCAAATCGCTGTCTTTCTTAGCGTTAAAATCTTCATAAACTGCTCCTTATGAGTCTTTGCTGATAAAGGGATGGGATTCCCTATTTATTCATCGGCATTATTTAAGGAATGTTTAGCAATAATCGATAAGAAAAGGTGTTTGCGCTGGTATATTTCTGGCACGTAAGCCGGCATTGCCTTGTATTATAACCCTGGATGCCTGTTTTCACAGGCATGACGAGGAGAGATTGCTTCGTCGCTTTGCTCCTCGCAATGACTGGACAAAAGCGGGCGGACACATGCGTCCGCCCTTACGCAATGAAATGTGTAACGTGCTCGTTGTCGTAATCGTTGCACTGGGTCGCGCTGCATCTTCAGGCGCCCCAGCATTAGGGCATCCTGCCCGTCATCGTAATCGTCGTCGAGATTCTGTATTACACGGATAAAAATTATCGTTGCGTAATTCAGGGGTTCAAAATTTTGAACCCCTACCAATATTTCATTCGGGCGATGGGGTTGCCAAGAACGCCTGCTTTACATTGCGCCGCCGACACCTCCGCCGACACCTCCGCCGGCACCTCCGCCGCCGGTGACCACTTTGGCCATTCGGAAAATTGGCAAATACATGGCAAGGACGATAAAGCCCACAATTGTACCGATTATAACAATAAAAGCCGGCTCAACCAGAGCAGTGATCTGATCGATAAGGAAGTTTATTTCTTCTTCATAAAAGTCAGCGACTTTTTCGAGCATTTCATCTAAATTACCGGATTCTTCGCCAACTTCAATCATCTGGGTTGACAATTCGGGCATTATTTCGATGCGGGCAAGGGCCCGGGCAATTGGAACACCGCCCTCGACCTCATGGACAACTTGCACGAGGGCGTCTTGAATAATAACATTTTCGACGGATTCGTTACTAATTTTCATTGCCGAGATTATGTTGATCCCTGATTCAAAAAGCGTAGCAAGGTTTCTTGCATACATAGCAATAACATATTTTTGCAGCAATCCGCCAAATACGGGTATTTTGAGTTTTAACCAATCGAAAAACCTGTGACCTGAAGCAGTCTGATTAATCTGATAGATTACAATAAAGAATGCTATAAACCCGGCGAGTAAATTCAAAACATTGTTGCCGATAAAACCTGAAATATCGATAACCTTTTGAGTCAGCCAGGGGAGATCTTGATCAAACTGTTCAAAAAGATTTGAAAACTGAGGGATGACAAACAGCATTAAAAACAAGACGACTCCGGCTGCAACCAGAGAGATAATAGCCGGATAAGTAAGTGCCGACAGAACTCTTCGTCTTAGAACAATTTGTCTTTGTAAAAGGCTGCTAAGTCGATCGAGCACCATAAATAAGCGCCCCGATTCTTCGCCCACTTTTATAAGATTGGGGTAAAGCATACCGAAGTCATCTTCATTGCGTTTAAAGCATACGTTAAGAGGCATACCACCCTCGACTTCTTCTTTCATATCCCAGATCATTTTTCTAAAACGCCAGGTTTTCATTTGGCGCGAAAGGGTCGAAAGTGATCTTAAAACAGAAATGCCGGCCTTGGTTAAAGTAGCGAAATATTTGGTAAACAACAGTTTTTCACTGATTCCAATATGGCCATAAAAGGGGTTAATGTAAGAAAGAATTGATCTGTTTTCTTCACCCGGGCCTTCCTTAGGCAGGTTAAGGTCTTCAGTGTCTAAGCTGTTTTTCATATCATCAGGCATGGGCCGGCCTCCTCACAATTTAGTCAAGGTAATTACCCTGAAATCTGACCCGAATATCTTTAAACTGTTTTCCGCTCGTTAGATTGCTGGTCCAGGTAGTGTCAGACTCGTCAACGTGATAAACATTGTCTTCTGCAACATTTGACACTTTGATTTCAATACGAGCATTGCTGTCGAGTGGTTGCAAAGGACTCAAAATCAGCTCCTGCACAGACTGCTGCAGGTAAGGGCCTTTGAGCTCGTTTATAGAAACCGGGTAAGTCATGTGATCTTTGAAATATCTGGAAATTGCTTCTTTAACCGTATCTAAATTAAGTTTAACGGTGTTTAATCTTGCTTCAACCAGGGAATCTTGATAATAATTGAAGCCGACCCCGGTAAGGACGGCTATAACTGCAACTACAATCATTATTTCGATCAGGGTAAAACCCGACCTGTTTTTATTCATCGCGCACCATCAGAATTAGTTGTTCTTTGGGGCCTTTGAAATCAACAACCAACCGGTGTGATTTATATCCCCTTTTGTTCAGTTTAACTTCACCAAACTCTCTTTTCAACTTTCTGATTTTAAAGATTCCATTTCTATTAGTCTTTACTTTCATATTATCCAGGCTTACAGAAACACCGTTCAATGGTTTTCTGGTAAAAGCATCGAGAACCCGAAACATTATCTGGTCTGCAAGAGGAATTTTAGCCAGTTCAATTCTTTGAGGCTTACCGGATTTAAGCTCTTTTGCCATATTAGAATTCATTATTTCATAGCCGTCAGCAATAAGAACAAATCTGCCACTGGTAGAATCTACCAGTATCTGCCCAAGTTTGTTTGACTGGTAAACTCTATTAGCAAGCAACAATGCAGCCTGATCAATGCCTTTTCCGGATTGGGCGTCAACCACCTTTATAAGAACGGGTTCCGAAGTAGTAACTGATTGCTGATTTTTTGAGCCTAATGGTTCAGTAGAAGTAGAATTTCTACTTGAAGATGAAGCTGATATGTTGCCTCTCTTTTTTATTACAACTTTGACCTGAGGATTTCTAAGATAACCATCCTGCAACATCTGCTTAACAAGAGAGGCTGCGTCGGAGGTTTCAAGACCTTTAACTCCTATAGAGCCAAGCAAAGGATAATCGATGCTGCCATTGGCGTCTACCTGTCGATTTACAGTAAGATCCGATTCACCTTTAACCCAGATGCTGATAATATCGCCTGATTTTATGGTTCCTGACGAAGCATACAGCAAAGAAGAGGCGAAAAGGCTTAGTATAAAAATAAAATACCACTGTTGTTTTTTCATATTATCCCATGAAATTTAGTTTAGGCTGCAAAAACCATCGGCAACTATTACCCATTAGTTTAGCTTAATGTTGTTTTCTGGATGAAGAACTTGGAATATTCAGTTCTGTTCTATATTTGGCAACAGTTCTGCGAGCGATATAAATCCCTTCCTGCTTTAAAATTTTAACTATATGGCTATCTGAAAGTGGCTTTTTGGGATCTTCCTGCTTAATAAGATCATCGATTCTCTGCTTAACCGCTAAAGTTGAGACATCTTCACCACCTTGAGTTCGGGCTGCACCGGAAAAGAAAAATTTCAATTCAAAAAGCCCCCGAGGGGTTTGAACATATTTTCCGCTGGTGGCACGACTTACGGTCGACTCATGAACACCGGCCATGGTAGCTACGTCTTGCAGAGTCAGAGGTTTCAGATGCAAAATACCAAAATCAAGAAAATCTTTTTGCACTTCGCAAATAGCCTTGGTTACATTCAATATTGTATCTTTTCTTTTATCTACATATTTCAAAAAAGATCTGGCCGACTCAAGCTTATTACGAATAAAATCATAGGTCTCTTTTTCTGTTTTATCTTTATGCATTATCGCTTCGCGATAAAGATTGTTAATTCTCAAGCTGGGCAGATCTCGTTCGTTAACGGTCACTACATATTCACCGCCGACTTTATCGACAAAAACATCGGGAGAAACATAAATTTCATCTTCGCCGCCGGGAAAGCTTGCCCCCGGTCTCGGGTTAAAACTTCTTATAACTTCGGCGGCAGCCTGAATTTCCTCCAGGTCATATCCGGTAACTTTGGCTATGTTATGAATCTTATTGTTTGCCAGATCTTGAAGATGGCTGTCGATCACTTTAGTGACTGCGTCGTTAGAATAACCTTCTTCACGCGCCTGAATCATCAAGCATTCTTTGAGGTCATAGGCTCCTATTCCTAATGGATCCATTTTCTGGATGATTTGTTTCATTTTCTTTACGACGCTTACATCTATCTTTAAAAGCTCAGCGATCTGCTCAGCAGTGTTTCGTAAATAACCATTTTTATCAATCAAGCCAATAAGATATTCACCAATTTTTTTTCGGGTAGGATTTAAATCTACTTCGTGTAATTGAGTTGTGAGATGTTCGCGCAGGGTAGTTTTTTTAGAAACAAAGTTTTCAAAGGAGCTTTCTTCGTCTTTGTTGTAGCTACCTGAAGAAACACGATATTCGCTATTCTCACTATCTTGAATATATTTCTGCCAATCGACGCCAAAATCATCACGCCCCGACTCTTTAAATTCTTTGGAAGCAGGAACAGTTTCTTTTTCAGTGGCAGAAGCTTCTGAATATTTATCGAGAGGAATTTCGTTGTCACGCGATTTTTTTTCGTCAAGCTCCACAACCGGGTTAGTTTCCAAAACTTCTAAAATCTGGTTTTTCAGCTCAAAGCTGTTGAGCTGGAGAATTTTGATCGCCAGCTGCATTTCAGGGGTCATTTTAAGGGTTTGCGTAAGTTTTTGCGACAACCCAAGTCTTAGAGAATTATCCATAAAGGGCACCTTTGGCTGAAAATACTGAAATTTACTACTAAAACACTAAGTTCAATAATAACCATATACAAAGAGTTTAGTCAAACAGGGTAATGTAAAGCTAGTAATTCTCCATTTGTTTGTAGAAACCGTTTCAAGACATTTAGATTGCTTCGTCGCTCTGCTTCGCAGAACTCCTCGCAATGACTGCCCCAAATTTGTCATTGCGAGGAGCTTAGCGACGAAGCAATCTTTTATATGCTAAATTTTAGTACATAACAAAAAATACAAAAATGTCTTGAAACTCGCTAATATTAGTAAATGGAGAATTACTGAAGTAAAGCAATAGTTCACCGTTTGTTTTTTTATGCCTGAATAAATAATTACCGAAAAAAAAATCGACAACGACAACGATTACGATAACAATTACGATAACGAGCACGAGCACGAGCACGAGCACGAGCACGAGCACGAATATTTTACCACCTGTGGCTAAAAGGTCCGGGTGCTGTTTTTTTAATTTAGCGACCGGGGGTGCGGCGTTTTTCGAGTTCATCGAGTCTGTCTTGTTCGTCGGCCTGTTCATTGAAAACAACCACAGTTACCCCCGAATCGCCTTCGCCATAGCGTCCTGGTCTGAATTTTTTGCGGTAAGGCCCGGACTGGAGAAATTCGGTTATCGCTCTTTGCAAAGCTCCGGTTCCCTTACCGTGGACAAGAAAAACTTTGGGCAAACCCGACTGGGCAGCAGATTGCAAATAGCTTTCGACTTCCAATAAGGCTTCTTCTACTCTCATGCCTCTAAGATCAACCTGCCCTTTTACCGGATTTCTCGGCACATAAACGCTGCCGGTATTCTGCTTTTTCTTTACTTTGTTTTTGCCGGCAGATTTTTTTAACTTAAGCTCAGATACCGGAAGATTAAAAACCATTCCATCGAAATCGATCTCGGCCCGCTTTCCGCCATCGATAAGCTTTTTGACCTCACCCTGAGCCATATTGCGTTTCCATAACACCTGGTCGCTACAACTAATCTTTTCAGCAGTTGATTCAAAATCCTGGTTTAGATCCGATGATTTTTCCAATTCATCAATTGATTTTTTGCTATCAGACAATGCTTTGCGAGCTGTATCCAGCGGCTCTTTGGCAGAAGCAGCGCCAGTTGTTTCTGCCTGTTTTTTCAGCTTGCTGATAATTCTTTCAAGCTCTTTAAGCTTTTTACGATGTTTTTCGGTAAACTCTTCTGTAAGTCTATCTCTTCGAGTTTTTCTAAATTCGCGTAATTGTTTTAGCAACTTTTCGCTCTCAGCTTCACGTGAACGAATTTCATTTATTTTCCGGACATAAGTGCGCCTTAAAGATTCAGCCCTGTATCTTTCACGTTCAATTGCCTCAATAAGGTCTTTTTCATCTTTTTTTTGATTTTGTTGCAAATCGATCAGATCTACAAGCACTTCATTGGGCAAAGCAAAAACTCTGGCCATTGCAAGGGCATTACTTCGCCCGGGCAAACCCATATTAAACCTGAAAGTAGGTTTAAAGTTTTCATAATCAAATTCCATTGAGGCATTACAGAAACCTTCGGCGGTAAAAGCGAACCTCTTTAAAGAATCGTAGTGTGAAGTAACAAGGCAAAATGCTCCGCGCCGATAAAATTCCTTTAAAATACCGGTTGCCAGGGCCCCGCCCTCCATGGGGTCGGTTCCGACACAAATTTCATCAATCAAAACCAGCCATTTACCAGACTCAAATTCAAGAATTTCTTTCAGACGCTGTAAATGGGAAGTAAAAGTCGACAAATGATTTTCTATGCTTTGACTTTCGCCAATATCGGCAAAAACCTGATCAAAAACCGGCAATTCTGATCCATTGCGGGCAAGGACATAGTTGCCGGTCTGCATTAACAAGGAATTTATGCCCAGGGTTTTGAGTGCAACCGTTTTACCACCACCGTTTGGGCCGGTTATAATTACAGCCCTGAGCTTTTCGTTCATTTCTATATCGAGAGGAACACATTCAGGATGCAACAAAGGGTGTCGCGCCTCTTTTATAAGAAGACGCCCCTTTTTCGAAATTTCAGGTCGCCCCGCATCGTATTTTATGGCAAACTCTACTTTGGCTTTTATTACATCAAGCCAGACGAGCAAAGCAAAAATGTTTTCAAGACTATCAATTTCTTTAACAAGTAGTTGAGTCAGAGCTCGAAAAATTCTTTTGATTTCTTCTCGCTCGGAAAGCTTTAATTGCGCAAGTCTGTTGTTCATAGGCAAAAAAGCCAGGGGTTCGATAAACACAGTCTGGCCACTTGCAGACTGATCATGTACTATACCCTGAATTCGACTCTGGCCAGAGGCTTGAACCGGAATGACATATCGATCATTTCTTATGGTAAAAAAATTATCCTGAACATCATCTGAATGTGATGAAATATAAGCATTGAGCTGTTTTTCTATTTCTTTCTGAGTTCGGGAATAATCTCTTCTGATAGAATTTAACGCAGGCGATGCCCCTGCTTTTAAATTACCCTGATCATCGAGACAATCTTCAATTCTTTGAGTAATATTCTTTAAAGACGGTGCCTGATTGATACGTCTGGATATTTTTTCGCCGCCTTTAATAACCCATGAAGAATCAGAATCGCTGAAAGTTTTTTTCAGGCCGGCCATAACTTCAAGATCAGCTTTAACTTTAATAAAATCTTCAGCCTCAAGCACACTGTCGTTATTATGCAAGGCACTGAATATATAGCGTAAATCTCTAATGCCGCCAATCGAAATTTTGACACCTGCTTCTGAATAATCCAGATATTCGTCGATCTCTGAAAGGCATTCCTGAATTTGCTCCTCATCAACCATGGGATGAAAGGCACAAATCTGCTCTTGAGCTGCCTTAGACCCTGCAAATTCTGAGATCAGCCGCAGGATTTTTTCAAATTCCAGGTTACTTAATGATTTTTGTTCCATGACTATCTTTAAAATTACGCCGGCCGGCCAGTTGAATTTACTCTACTGTCACAGATTTTGCCAGATTTCTGGGTTGATCTACATCGAGACCTCTCAAATCTGCCACATAATAGGCAAACAGCTGCAAAGGCACTACATTTATGATGGGTGAGAAAATTTCAGAAACCTCAGGAACCTCGATTAAACTTTCAGTCAGTGCAGAGATTTCAGTATCGCCCTGAGTAACTACTGCCAGAAGGTTTCCGGAACGGGCCTGAACTTCTTTTAAATTGGAAAGAGTTTTTTCGTATACGACAGATTGTGTCGCTATAGCCATAACAGGCATTTGATCATCTATAAGAGCGATAGGCCCATGTTTCAGTTCTCCGGCGGCATAGGCTTCTGCATGTATATAGCTGATTTCTTTGAGCTTCAAAGCTCCTTCTAAAGCGGTTGGGTAATTTAAGCCTCTACCCAGATATAAAAAACTCTGTGCATGTTGGTAATGCGCAGCCAGTTCTCTTATTTCGTCTTTGCGCTCAAGAACCCTTTCAATTTGTTGGGGCAGAATTTTAAGCTCTTTTATTTTCTGCTGAACAAATTCCGGCTCCAGAACAGATCTGATTTTTCCAAGCATTAGGGCAAGCAGGGTAAGAGCTGTAAGCATTGCAATGTAGGCTTTTGTAGAGGCAACTCCGATCTCAGGACCGGCATGAATATAAACAAGTCCGTCAACCTCTCTGGTTAACGAAGAATCTTTGGCGTTTACTACTCCAAGAACTTTTGCGCCACGCTTTCTGGCCTCTTTTACTGCGGCCAGAGTATCGGCGGTTTCACCCGACTGACTGATCGCAATTACCAGAGTATTAGCGTCAACCAGCGGTGAGCGATAACGAAATTCACTGGCCAGGTCACATTCAACCGGAATCTTTACCAGCTCTTCTAAAAGATACTTGCCGACGCATCCGGCATAAAAAGCCGTGCCACAGCCTACTATAACTATTCTCTGGGTGCGATAAATATCAGGCCCTGTGAGCTTGAGTTCATCAAGGTAGATTTTGCCTTCTTCTTCTGAAGTTCGGCCACCAATAGTATTTCTAATAACCTGAGGCTGTTCGAATATTTCTTTAAGCATGAAATGCGAGAAGCCGCCTTTTTCTGCAGCCACAGGATTATAATCAACCTGAACCGGTTCTTTTTCGACAGGCCTGCCCAGCAAATCAAAAAATTCAATACCATCTTTTTTTACGACTGCGCCTTCGAAATTATCAAGATAAACAACTGATCTTGTATATCGCAAAATTGCGGTCACATCACTGGCGACGAAGTTTTCGCCTTTACCCAACCCAATAATCAGGGGACTTTCTTTACGAACGCAAATTATCTCTTCGGGATGATTTTTATGGATTACCGCAATGGCGTAAGCGCCTTCAACGTCTTTTAAAGCATCAACAACCGCTTTTTTAAGCTCTCCTTCATAATGAGATTCAATAAGATGAGCAAGAACTTCAGAGTCCGTTTCGGATTTAAATTCATGTCCCTCTGCAACCAGCTTCTTTTTCAGCTTCATAAAGTTTTCGATAATTCCATTATGAGCGACCATGAGAGTTGTTTTGCAATCACCATGAGGATGCGCATTAAAGGTAGTTGGGCGCCCATGGGTTGCCCACCTGGTATGTCCTATGCCGATGTTTGATTCGGATCCAAATTCATCAAGCAGCATTTTGCTGATATTTCTTAATTTGCCAATGTCTTTTTTAACGTGAATTTTTTTGTCGTCTACTACCGCAATACCGGCAGAATCATAACCACGGTATTCGAGTCGGGTAAGTCCATCATAAATTACCTTGTTGGCAGCTTTATCGCCGATATAACCTATAATTCCACACATGCTATGATTAGTCCTTTCAATTCAGGTCTAGTATTTTACTTTACCTTTGCGATATTCAGAGCTGGTGTTGCCCTGGCCGGAGTCACTCTCGGCAGACAACTTACTTTCAAGCTGTTCAACCTTGCGCGAAGCAACTTCAGCATAAGCCGTTTTTTTAAACATTTCAGCAATTTCCTGATAAGCCTTCAAAGCATCTGTAAAGTTTTGAGAAGTCTCAAGGAAAGCAGCGTAGTCCATATAAGCTTTTGGCTGCCCCTGCGCCAATTCAATGTATTTCTTATAAAATTCATCGGCTTTTTCGTATTCTGCATTTTTAACTGCTTTGATAGCTCTGAGCTTAAAGACTTGTGGATGAGGAGCATTTTTGCTTACTTCACGCAGATGCTCTTCGGCGTCTGCATAGGCACCGCTCATGATAAGCCCTTCTGCAATAGCAAGTCTTGCAGGAACAAAATCGGGATTTTGTTTGATAATCTGAGAAGCTTCGTCGAGACCTTTGGCTGTCTGGTAGGAACGAACCAATGCCAGAGCATACAAAGTTTTGTATTGCAGATTGTCCGGATAATTGTTCAAGGCAATTTTTGCTTCTTCGACAGCATCTTTATTAAGTTCGTTTTCCATGAGGATTCGAGCTTTAAGATAATGGGCCTGAGCACTCTGCGGCTCAACGGTCAAAACTTCATTTACTTTCTGCATAGCCTCGTTTACATAGCCGTTGTACAATTTTATCTGAGCCATTCCCAGCAAAGCTTCAGAAATATTTTTGTCTTTATCGATGATTTCAGTAAAAATCTTTTCAGCTTTTTTAAATTCCTGCATCTCCATAAAACAATCAGCTAAATTAAGCTGTGCAAAAACATCTTTTTTAATTTCAAGAGCTTTTTGAAACTCTTCTGCTGCCTTTTCATAGTCGAGCTCTGCCCGATAACAGTCACCAAGAAGGAAATGAGTTTGAAACATTTTTGGATCTGCTTTTATGGCTTTTTTAAACCATTTCTTTGCATTCTGATAATCGCCTGAGTTAAATTCTATAACCCCCCGATATTGAAGAGCCATGGCATTATCAGGCTCTTTTTGCAATATATTTTCAAGAGAGGCGGTTGCAGAAGCATAGTGGTCTTCGTCTATCATTCTAATTGCTTTTTCCAGTGGAGTGAGCTCTCTGGCGGGCTTTAGATCCCTTGGTGCGGTTGCCATTTTTGCTTCTCTAACTTCTGTGGCACGTGATTCATACCCTCCAAAAACAACCTCATCGGGTATATTGTGGGCCTGCTGCTTATTGGCTTTTTTCTTTTGTTGATCTGTCAGAGTTTTTTTTAGCTGCTTTACCAGGCTTGCATACTGCTTTTGTTGCGGAAATTTTTTAGCAAGGTACCTGGCATGTTTTAGAGAAGCTTCGTGTTGTCCTGACATCGAAAGGCTGAAGACAAGATAATACCTTGCCTGATTATGTTCAGGCTGCATATCTACCACCTGACCAAGGTAATCGGCAGCCCCTCTATAATCCTTTGCTGAATAGAGTTGTAAGCCCTGGCCTAAAAGTTCTGGAATAAGATTTTGCGCCAATAGCGAACTACAACAAAACAAAAGTAGGAATAAAACTACCTTAATAGGCCCGGATTGGTTTATAAGGCTCATGATCTACACTCCCCTGATTTTTATAAATAAAGCTAGAATCTATTCTTTAAAAAAGCTCAATGCTTCTGCTTCATCGGCAACCTGATTTGCCATAAAAAAGAAGCCCGACATTTCAAGAACGGTTGAATGATGTTTGTCAAGCCCCCAGCAAGCTATCTCACCGGCATAATCATCTACTATCATGGTACTGATATCTAAAAGGGCTGCAACTCCCGGGCTTGAGATAAGCTCAATCTTGCTCAAATCCAGGGCAAAATCTGTTCGGCCTGCCTCGAGAACTTCTTCTATATAATCTTTAAGAGAGCTGCCCCCCGTATCTTCGAGGTATCCTTTCAAACGTACTATTTCAACAAGATCACTTGTTTCTGAGTCAAAAGAAAACTGCTGATACATATTACCTCCAGTGAATTGGCACTTATACTAACTGATTTAGCCGCCTTTAATCAATCTTTTTGTATTGTCTTGAGCTTGCTGTTAAGTTTCAAACTAAAATAAAAAATGTGCCGTTGTTAGCGACACATTGAAAGGGAGTTAGGGATTTGGTTGTCCATCCTCATAAGATTTTACTTAAACTTGAAGTAAAACCTTACTTGAACTTCAACATATTAATCGGCCCAAATTATTGAAAACTTTAGTAATTTTTTTAATTTTTATAAAAAAAATTTAATCCTTAATCATTTAGCTCTTTTAGACGATAAAAATGTTACGAAAGATTTTCAGACCTAAAAACAGCGGAGGTAACCTGCATGAAGAAAGAAAGCCTCATGACCATACCTGAGTTAATGGAATTCCTACAGGTAAAGAGAAATACAATATACACACTTAGAAAGATGGGGCTGCCCACAGTCAAAATCGGGCGCTCTGTAAGATTCAGAGCTGACAGTGTTCTTAAATGGCTGAGCGAACTTGAAGAAAGCTCAAGTCCTCAGGTTTCAGGTTACCTGAACGACAATACCCACCTGCTATAAAATTATGAGTGAAACAGCAAAAGAAATTTTCTATCTGCTAAGTTTTTCAGTCGGCAGTGGATTTTTACTAAGCAAGACCGTTTTTTCGCTAATGAAAATCTGGCAGGACGACCAATGGCTCGAAAAGGGAAGAAGTCGAAGATTTCGGCCCTGAGCGCGAGCACGAAGGCTCGCAATGACGCCGCTAATGCGGGCGGGCAAGTGGTCCGCCCCTACTGTTTGTAGAGGCGAAGATAGTTCCAGTAACTTCCCATAACCTTTTTGTAGTAGTCTCGGGTTTCTGACATAGGCACGTGGTCAAGTCTCTCTAGAACCCCAAGGTTTTTATAAGGTCCTTGCTCGACCTTTCTTTGTATATTACCCTGTCCCCCATTGTATGAAGCAGACGCCAGGAATAGATCACCATTAAACAATTTTTTAAGGTAACTTAAATACCAGCTGCCAAATTTTATGTTTATTTCCGGACGCCAGAGCCGGCTCTTGCGAAAATTTCTATGACCTACTTTTTGTCCGATCCATTTTCCGGTTGGCGGAAGAATTTGCATTAGACCCATAGCATTACTGCGTGAAAGAGTGTCTGTTTTAAAATGACTTTCTTCGCGCATAATTGAAAGTATCCAGTAAGGATCAATTTTATATTTTTTTGCATTTTTGTTAACCAGATTAAAATAGGCCTTAGGGTAATATGCCCGCCAGGCCCACAAGGGCATTTGTTTAAGCGAGCCACCTTCTTCGAGAATTTGTCTGGCCAGCCTTTCTCCATAGGCAGTAAGCTGAGCATAATCGCGATTGTCTTCACAAATAGTTATAATTCTTTTGAACAGAGGAAAGTTGACAGGATATTTATTTGTCAGCTTTCGAGCCTCTTCACGTGCAAAGTCAGCAAAATCCGATTTCCACAGTTTTTTCCAGGCTGCTATTCTTCTTAACGCCTCTGAGGGAACTGTTCCCGTTTCTTTAACTGAGCTGGGCAATGCTGCGTCTTTATATTGAGGTGCCAACCAGTAGATAAAGAATGAGTTCGGGTATTTGTTGCGCAAAATTTTGACAAGCGCTTTTCCCTCATCAGTGCGAGAGCCTGCAGCTTTTATGGAGTACCCTATAGCATCATCGGCACGATAATAGCCTGGAAAATTACGGGTAAGAAACATAAACAATGGAACTGCAGCCTGGTATCGTTTATTATCATAGTTTTCAAGAGCCATATGATAGATATGATATGGCAGGAGTGATTCTGGCTCTCCTTCTCTTAAAAGCCTCCCCAGCAACTCAAGAACTTCAGAATCTTTTTTTAAATTAAACGAACTTCTCATTAAACGGTAGAGGCAAGCCCGGCTATTAACCGGATACTTTGCAATTTTCAGCGCTCCGAAATAATCAGCTCGCGCCTTCTCATATTTCAAGGCTCCATAATTCAAATAAGCACGGTGCTGCAACGCATAACCTTTTACCGTGGAATTTAATGGTGACGAGCCTATTAAGCGGGTTAAAATCTTATCAGCTCGAGAAAGGCGTTTTTTTTCCGCCAGGGAAACAGCTCTGAAAATTTCGAGCATAGCCAGGCCATGCTTGCCCAGCAAGTTGCGTGATTTTTCCCAGCCGGGCGTAAAAAATTTATGAACAAGGCCCTCATCCGCCGCATAGACGAATACTTCAAGCCATTCGTCGTCAGAAAGCCTATATTTAGATACATTTTTAAGTAGTTCTTCTATTACTTCATGAGAATCTTCAATTTTTTTATAAAAAGGTTTTTCGGAATGAAATTCCCTTAGAGATTTCAGCAGAAAACGTGCTTTTCTACTCGAACTTACATAATCTTGCTCGGCAAGGCGAGCGAATGCAGTGCCTCGCTGCCAGGAAGTCGGAAGCGTTTTAGCCAGCCCCTCGAGTTGTATCAACTTCTGCCTGCCATCAACCTTAAGCTTCAATAAAAAATGTGGCAATCTTGCTCTGTATGCAGATTCAGTGGAGGGGTAACCGGCAAGTAACTTATTATAATACTTTAGAGCCTGTTTTTTATTGCCAGCTTCTTTATTTGCCTCTGCAAGAAGAAACAAGCGTAAATCTGAAAGATCTGCAGAAGATTTGTTTCGTTCAAGAAATTTTACTAATAAGTCATATTTTTTGTTTTTTCGCAGAGATGAAATTCGACTGAGATTGTTATCAAAACGGGCGGCAAACAGACAAGAATTTATGAAAAGCAGTAAAAACGAGGCAATAATTATTCTATGTAAATTTTTCATTTCAGATACTCCTAGCGCTCTTTTTATCAATTGTTTATATTTTTTGCAACTAATATTAATTGATTGCAATTATAACAATTTTCCTGTATAAATAGCAGATAAATTCTCACTCACCCCTTTTACAGTATGTATGTTAGGAGAAGAACATGAAACTTTATACCACCGAAAAAATTCGCAACATCGGTCTTTTTGGCCACGGAGGCTCAGGCAAGACATCTGTTGCCGAGGCCGCTCTTTTTCATACCGGAGCAAATTCGCGAATAGGAAAAGTGGATGATGACTCTTCGGTGATGAATTATGACCCAGAAGAAATGAAAAGACGATCAACCATCAGCACTTCTCTGGCAGCGCTTGAATATAAAGACCACAAAATTAATCTTCTTGATGCGCCAGGTTTTGACGATTTTCTCGGTGAAGTACATAAAATTGTTGGAGCCGTTGACGTAGCTGTGGTTGTTATAAGCGCAGCATCAGGCCTTGAAGTGGGCGCTGAAAAGAACTGGAAAATACTTGACCAGAACAATGTGCCAAGATTTGTTTACTTAAGCAAACTCGACAAAGAAAACATCAATCTCACTAAGATTCTTGATGAATTAAAAGAATTTGACAGTAAAATCACTCCTTTGATCATTCCCTGGGGCACCCATGAAAATCTCAAAGGTGTCATCGATCTTTTGAACCTCAAAGCCTATGCTTTTACCGATCCAAAAGGTAAAACTTTTGAAGTGCAGGATATTCCGGCCGATCAAAAAGACCTTGTAGATAGTCTTCGCGAACCGATGATAGAATCAATTGTTGAATGTGACGAAAAACTTTTGAACAAATTTTTCGAAAGCGAAGAGCTCAGCAACGAAGAACTCAAGGCTGCAATCAAAACCGGCATTTCCAACAATGAAATTAAACCTCTTATAAGCGGCATGTCACTTAAAAATATTGGAACAGAGCAGTTACTCGATTTTATTATCAATTGCTGCCCCGCCCCCAACGAATCCCGCCTTTTACCGGCACACAAACCTGACTCTGAAGAAGAAGTCAAGCTCGAAGTAAACCCTGATGGACCTACAGCAGGTTTTATTTTCAAGAAAATTAATGAACAAGCCGGCGATATGATTTATCTAAGAGCAGTTAGCGGGACATTCAAAACCGGCACTGAATATTTTAACCCGGCCGCTGAGAACTTTGAACGATTCAGCTCATTTTCAACACTTAGAGGCAAAACTAAAATTGATCTCGAGAGCATCGTAGCCGGCGATATCGCTGTTCTGGTTAAACCCAAGTACACCAGCAGGGGCCACACGCTTTGCGAAAAAAGCAACCCCTTGGTAATTGATGTACCCGGACTTCCTGATCCCAAACTCACCTATGCAGTTAACCCGAGAACAAAACAAGATCAGGAAAAAATGGGAACAGGATTATTTACTCTCTGCAACGATGACGGTGTTTTAACCTACAAATTTGATCCGGAACTCAGCCAGGGACTGCTCTCGGGCCTTGGTGACACCCATATAGATGTAGCAATCAGCAAGCTTAAAGCAAGATGGGGCGTTGATGTAGATATTACCAAACCAAAAATCCCTTATAGAGAAACAATCAAGGGAAAATCCAGAGTTCAGGGCAAACATAAAAAACAATCCGGCGGACGTGGTCAGTATGGTGACGTAACCATTCGCTTTGAGCCTAACCCGGGTGTTGAATTTGAATTTGTCGATGAAATCGTCGGCGGAGTTGTGCCAAAAGGCTATATTCCTGCAGTCGAAAAAGGTTTGCAGGAAGCAAGACGAAAAGGCGTTCTAGCCGGATTCCCGACCATCAACTTCAAGGCAATCCTAGACTTTGGCTCTTACCATGACGTAGACTCTTCAGAAATGGCATTTAAAGTTGCAGCAAGCCTTGCCTTCAAAAAAGGTATTGTAGAAGCCAAACCCATTCTGCTTGAACCTATATACGAAGTAGCGGTTGAAGTTCCAGACGAATATATGGGCTCAATTATCGGTGATTTGAACTCACGCCGTGGCAGAATACTCGGAATGGAACCCAACGAAGGCAACCAAGTTGTTAAGGCACTGGTCCCATTGGCTGAAATGTATAAATATGCGACCGACCTGAAATCTATGACACAATCCAGAGCTGACTTTTCCATGAACTTCAGCACTTACGAAGAAGTTCCGGCCAATGTTACTGAAAACGTTATTAAAGAATACAAAACGGAAGAAGAAGCAGAAGCCTGATAACTATTTAGTAAAAAAACAAAAAACTACCTCTTTTTTAAGGGGTAGTTTTTTTATGGTTGCATAATAAGTGAATTTAAAATATTTTATTGTTGAAAGTATTAAAAGAAAAGATTTTCAGAGGATATAGGAATGAATCTGGCGGAAAATGTAAATTATCAACCACAGGGGCCGGCAAAGCTCGCCTTGAAACTTGAGATCAATGAAGATGAGCTCGAGCTTATTTGCCGAAAGTTTGCAGAGTTTAAAATAGATGAAGAGTTATCACCGGGTCTAAAAGCAGTCAACCTGGTAAAGTTTTTGAAGCATATTATAAATTTAAAATTCGACAAAACCCCTATCAACGATGAAATCGAATTTATAACCCAAAAGCATTTACCTGCCATAGATAAAACCAAAGCCAAGCTTCTTAAAGGACTTTTCATCACTTTTCTTGAATACGAACCGGGCCTGCCCGGATTAGTAAGCATAATAAACGGGGTTGCTGCCAGCGGCTTCGGGATAGGTAAGTTTTCGGTAAAAAATTTTTCAGGGAAGATTAAACTTAGCAAACTCAATAATTACGAGATACCAAAAGAAGAAATTCAAAAAGCTCAAGCAGATTTTTTTGATCAGACACTGACGCCGCAAAATCTCTCTGAATTTGCCAACATAAGGCTGGGTGTCTATTGCCAGATTGTAGGCTGTGCCTTGATACCTTTTTATTTTCGGGTATTGAAACATTTTAATGACGAACAAAAAGATGATATGCACCTGGTGCAAGAAGCAACAGAAATGGCAAAAGCAAGATTTTCCGGATCATCTGAAAATCTCCACCGTTTTACCAGGCAAAATCTATTCAGGGTTATTTTTGAAGAACTCTTTAATTACGAATCGACGGTTTTTTCGATTTTCCAATAATTTTTCAAAAAATAAGGCTTTTTTGCCGCCTAACTGTTGACATACACTCCCGATTCAGTTGATAATAGCGTCGTTAAAGTATAATCAATGGGGGATTAATCTAGTATGTCAGATAAATATCGCAACACCAGTATTATGTTGCTCGCTTGCGCCCTGGTAGGCACAATGGTCTTTTTTGGCTGTAGCGGCGGCTCATCCTCAGATCCGATACCGGCCAGGAGCTATGAAATATCTGGAACAATTAAAATAGATGACGATTACAAGAATCTTTTAAGCTCGGGAAAAAATATAAGAAAAGCAACTGTGCCTGCGCCTGGAGTTAGAGTTTATCTGGAATCCAATCCATCTGTTACAACTACAACCGATGATAATGGCCAATTTTCTTTAGCGGTAACCGAAGGCAGCCACAGATTAATTGCTGTGCTAGAAAGCTCCAACAGAGTTTTTAAGTTAAGAACTGCGACTCAGACAGTCACTTTTTCTAACTCAATGATAGAAATGGAAGATCCGGCATATCTTAAAGAAGCCAACAGTCATGTTAAAGTAAGCCTTTTAGACACAAGCGGAAATTCCCTCCCTGGCGGAAGTCTCACCATCTGGGGTGAAACAAAGTCAGATACCGATGGCGATGGAATTATAACTTCTCCGCTGATGCCTGATAATGAAACGGCTGAGCTTAAAATAACTTTGAGCGGGCGCCATACTGAAACCTTTCAACATGATTTTGAAACCGAAAACCCTCTGGTCATAGAGCATACTTTAACATCTACCAGCGATGACAACCGTGCCCCTGTTGTTTCATTAGTTGCTAACGACTACGAAGTCTACAAAAGATCAAGAGTATATTTGACCGGTAAAGCAAACGATCCCAATGGCGACAGCTTAAATTACGAGTGGTCAGCAACCACAGGCACTTTTACCACTGCTATAAGCGGCTCAAAAACCTCTACCTGGGAAGCGCCTGACACAGATACAACTGCAACAATTACTTTTAAAGCAATAGATCCTTCCGGGCTTAACTCTTCTGCAAAAGTTACCATTAAAATCGGAGCAGGTGGGATAGCAAATAATCTTCCTGAGCTTTCGAATATATTTGCAAACGCATCTACAACCATTTATCTCAGTCCATCTACAAGCTATGTCTTGTCTTCAGATGCTTCTGACAAAGACGATGACGAGCTAACTTACAATTGGACGGCAGATACAGGCAGTTTATCGAGCTCAACCGTCGAAACCCCTGAATGGACAACCCCATCCACCAACCAAGATGCTAAAATAACTCTTGAAGTCAGCGATGGTGAGGGAGAGCCGGTCAGCATTTCAAAGACCTTCCGAGTAACCGACAATCCGAATCCTGATGAAAACCAGGCTCCTATTGTTAACATCTCAAGTCCGGCAGAAAATTCAATTCATATACCCGGCTATGTCAATTTTGCAGGCTCTGTAAATGATCCTGAAGATGGAACTATAAACGGCAACGATTTTTCATGGACAATTACAGGCCCGAGTGCCTTTAATGAATCCAGCTCAGGATCAAGTTTTAATCTTAGCATTACCAACCCGGGGACTTATACTGTAACTCTCTCTGCCCCTGATTCAGAAGGTTTAAGCAATCAGGACTCGGTAGATTTCAGAATTAACTCAAAACCGGTAGCAACTATAAATTCTCCGCTTGATGACAGTGTTTTCTTGAAAGATGCGGCCGTTACTTTTTCCGGTTCTGCAACTGACGTTGAGGATGGCAATATCGACGGTACGGATCTGATCTGGATATTCCCCAATTCAACTAAAACCGGTTCATCACAGATAATCAGCAATCTCAATCCCGGAACAAATACAATTAAGCTCAAAGCAAAAGACAGCTTAAATGTATATTCTGATGAGGCGAGTATAACTGTATACATAGATTCGCCACCAACTATTACAAATATTAAGCCCACCAGTGGCTCTGACTACTTGACAAGCGATCCAATACCGTTTGAAGTCAGCATCAATGACGCCGACGAACAGATTGCCACGGCGAGCATTGTCTGGACAGCCTCAGGAACAACTTTGGGCAACGGCTACAAACTCGATGTAAGCACTCTTTCTGCGGGAACTTATGACGTAAAAGTCATGGTAACAGATACGCAAGGGCAAAGCGCTTCTGATACTACCAGAGTAATCATCAATCCACGCCCGACAATGGCTATAAGCAGTCCTGCCAACGGTTCTTATTTATTCCCCGATACGGAGCTCACCTTTTCTGGCTCAGGCACAACTGAAAGCGGCACGGTAGCATCTTCTACCATGATCTGGGAAGACGGTTTCGGCGGCGCAACCTCTACGCTCAAAACAAGTGTAGCAGAGTTCAAGCATACCTTTACCAACAAGTTAGGCAAACATGTCATTAGACTGTCCGGTGAAGATCAATATGGAAACTCAAGTTATACTCAACACATTATCTATGTGAATGCCACTCCTACAGTCACCATAGATTCGCCGGCTTCGGGCACAAGGTTTGATTCGGGTGAAACAATAACTTTCAAAGCCATACCAACAGATGAAGACCCGACCGATTCTTTATCAATTCGCTGGCTTGATGGTGGTGTAAGCGGAACTGAAGTGGGCACTGGCGAAGAATACTCGACCAGTACTCTTGCCTCAGGCAATCACAATATATTCTGCGAAGTTACCGACCAGCAAGGCATAACAAATGTTGCATCCATATCTGTACTGGTTAATACCCTCCCCACAGGAACATTGAGCTGGTCCACTCCCCAGTATGCAACCGCCCCCGGAGATATACCTGTGTTTTTATCAAATTCACAATTGCTATCTATAGATTTCAGCATAGACACTTTTGACGAAGAAATAGGCGACACCATAGAAAGCTACGAGCCCGAAAACATCAAATGGTATTGCCCTGAAACCCAGCTTATAGGTACTGGCAGAACTCTGAGTCATGAACTTCCTCTGGGCGTTTCTACTATTACGGTTAGAATTTACGACAGCATGTATCCTGAGTTTACCAATCAAGCAAGCGCAACCTATTCGACAAGTGTGGGCGTATGGGAAAGCACTACTTATGACTTCGGAACCAACAATCTTTTGTCTGATGGTCGCTTTATTCAAGGGCAGGGCACAGGTGATGCCACATTGTATATAACTTTTAACAATGCTAATCAGCCAAGAGTAAGAAAATACAGCTACAATGATGATGTTGGAGCACATTATTTCACTCAAGCCGACAATTACGATCTGGTTGCGACTGCCTCATTCGTTGATGCTCTTGCAGCCGTGCCTGTCAGTGGTGACATTACTGTTCTTGGCTCGGATGGCACAGAAAAAATACTTAGATATGAAGACGAGAATACGCAACCAACCTATAATCCTGGACTTAACCTGGCTTCTTCAATTTCCTCAAATGACACCCTGATTTATATAAGCAATACCGGTAACAACACAATTATTACAGTTAATCCGGATACAGAAAATCAAACAAGCTCAATTAGTCAAGCAAATAATGTATCCTTCAACAATCCTTACAGGCTTAGATACAGCAATGAAGATTACGGACAAGTATTTGTTACAGACAATGGGAATAATCGCATCGTGGTTTATGAAGACCCAAGCCCGGCTAACCCATATTCGGTTACCGCAGATTCACCTTACGATGTTGCTTTTACCGATAGCTATATAATGTCTTTGAGTCAGAATAACAGTAATATAACCCTCTACGAACCACTTAACCAGAAAGAATTGATGACCTTTGGCGGTGATGGCACAGGAGCCGGTGAATTTAACGGCCCGGTAAGCATATTCTGCACCGGCAAAGACCTGTTTATACTTGAAAGCACCCGCCTGCAAATTATTAGAAGTGGTGAAAGCGACTGGATTCACCCTTAAAACTAAGGCATTAAAAAAACCGGGTCATTGAGCGTAGTCGAAATGACCCGGTTTTTTTATCAGTAATTAACCATTTATTAATATTAGCGGGTTTCAAGACATTTTTGTATTTTGGTTATGTTACTAAAATTTAGCATAGCAAAGATTGCTTCGTCGCTACTCTCCTCGCAATGACAATTTGGGGGCTTGTCAATGCGAGCGACACGCGGCACAAGCGCCTGCGCTGCGCGAGCGCTTGTGCTGAGCGGAGTCGAAGCATCGAGATGACTGTTTTTTTTTATGATTTAGATTTGAATTTCGATAACGACAACAATAACGACAACGACAACGACAACGATAACGAAGAATGATAGCGATAGCGAAATTACTCTCGGCATCAGGTGATTTCGACTACGCTCAATCACCATTGCGTTTTTACATATTGTCGTAGAATTCGCGCAGTTTTTTTCTTGCTGCTCTGATGATCATTTCGCGTCTTAATTCGCCTTTAAGTTTTGAGTCGGTTTTAAACAGGCCAAAATTTGCATTCATGGGGTTAAATTTTTTATGACCGCCATAGGTTATATAACTAATTAAGGCACCAATTATAGTTTGCGGCGGCATTACCAACAATTCTTTGTCTTGAATCAGTCTTGAAACATTCAACCCGGCAATCATACCCGTGGCTGCAGACTCTGCATAGCCTTCCACTCCTGATATCTGCCCGGCAAAAAATATTCGCGGATCTTTTTTAAGCTGCATGGTCGGCAGCAGCAAATCAGGCGATTTTATATAAGAATTTCTATGCATCTGGCCCAATCGAACAAATTCTGCATTTTGTAATCCGGGTATCATTCTAAAAACCCTTTTTTGCTCGCTGTGTTTAAGGTTGGTCTGAAAACCAACCATATTATAAAGGCTGGCCAGCAGGTTATCCTGCCTAAGCTGAACTATTGCCCAGGGTCTTTTGCCGGTGCGGGGATCGACAAAACCAACCGGTTTCATTGGCCCAAACCTTAACGAGTCGATTCCGGTATCTGCTATAACTTCAACCGGCTGACAGGCAGTAAAAAACTTTTTGCGAGCAGACTTTTCGAACTCGGGCAAAGCAATTCTTTCGGCTTCGGTTAAGGCTTTTACAAATGCCTGGTATTCTTCTTTATTCATCGGGCAATTAAGATAATCGCCCTGACCGACTTCTCCATATCTATCGCCTCTAAAAGCGATCTTTTTATCGATGGTTTCTGTAGTTACTACTGGTGCAATTGCATCGAAAAACTCCAGATGCTTTTTGCCGATAAGCTTCTCCAGGCTTTTCATAAACTTTGACGAAGTAAGTGGGCCGGTAGCAATAATTACATAGCCTTTTTCAGGTATTTCGGTAATTTCTTCGTTTACAAATTCGACAAACTTATGTCCCTTTAAATAACGGGTTATTTCACGGGCAAAAGCACCACGGTCGACGGCCAGAGCATTGCCGGCCGGCACCCTGTATTTATAGGCAACATCCATAAAATAACTACCCAACAGGCGCATTTCTTCTTTTAAAAGGCCCGGGGCCCGGTCAGGCAAATTGCTGCCTATCGAATTACTGCAGACCAACTCTGCAAATAAATCGGTTGTGTGCGCACCGGTGGTGGTGTTTGGCCGCATTTCACAGAATTTTACCGGAATCTGTCTTCTTATAAGTTGATATACGGCTTCTGCACCGGCCAGGCCGGCACCTATAACTGTAACCTGTTCTACATTATTATTATTTTGCGTCGCCATTGTCTTCCTCTTCGGGGAACTTTCTATATTTACACCCTTTACCTGAGCATTTAATATGCCTGCCAAGTTTTTTGGTTTTATGCCAGACCAGCGGAGCACCACATTCGGGACAGAGCTCTCCGGTTGGAAGTGCCCAGGTAGTTAATTTACAATCAGGATATTTTGAACACCCATAAAATAATCGGCCACGTTTTGATTTCTTTTCAAGTATTTTTCCATCGCATCCTTCGGCGGGACATTTTATTCCAGTGTCTTTAACCAACTGACGTGTATTTTTACATTCAGGATAATTTGTGCAGGCAATAAACTTGCCGAATCTACCATCTTTAATACACATATCGGCACCACATTTTTCACACTTCTCATCAACCACTTCATATTCGCGCTCAACCTGCTGTTGGATATTTTCCAGCATGGATGCAATTTTTAAAGGTGGCTCTGGAATTCCTTTTGAAAAAAGTAGTATATCATCGGGAATGTTTACCGTATACTTACACTCGGGATAACCGCTGCAGGCAAGGAACTTGCCGGTTCTACCCAATCTTACCAGCATTTTTTTGCCGCATTGTTCGCATGTCATATCTGACTCTATCCGAACCTTATCGATTGTTTCCTGCGCTCTTTTCAAGTCATCCATAAATGGCTGATAAAATTCAGTTAAAAGATCTATCCAGTCAACTGTGCCTTCTTCTACCTTGTCGAGCGAATTTTCCATTTTGGCAGTAAAACCCGGATTAATTATATCTGAAAAGCATTTTTCCAGAATATAAGTAACAACAAATGCTGCATCTGAGGGATGAAATTTCCCTTCGATTTTTTTTACATATTTGCGCTGCTGTATTGTGTCGACAATGGTCGCATAGGTGCTGGGGCGTCCTATGCCTTCTTTTTCCAGGGTTTTAATCAGCGAGGATTCATTATAACGTGGCGGTGGATTGGTAAAGTTCTGTTGAGAATCGACATCGAGTAAACTCACATTATCACCTTTATTTAAGGCTGGTAGTTTTTGTTTACCGTCTTCATCTTCTTTTTTGCGGCCTTTTAATTCGGTAGAATACAATTTAGTAAAACCGTCAAATACCATGGTGGTACCGGAAGCCTGAAAAAGGAAGTTTTCAACTTGAACATCGGCTGTAACCACTTTATATCTGGCCTCTGCCAATTGCGAGGCAACGTAACGATTCCAGATAAGTCTATAAAGTTTGAGTTGCTCAGGTTTCAGGTAAGATGACATGATCCGGGGAGTTCTGAAAACCGATGTGGGTCTTATGGCCTCATGCGCGTCCTGAGCACCTTTTTTCTTTCTAAATGCTCTATTTTTACCAAGCCTGTATTCTTCAGAGAAGTTGTCTTTTATATAGCTGTTGAGTTCTTTAAAGCCTTCGGGAGAAATTCTGACCGAGTCGGTACGCATATAGGTTATAAGCCCGACCTGACCTTCATCGCCCAGTTCTATTCCTTCATAGAGCTTTTGAGCAACCGACATGGTGCGACGGGGTGTAAAGCTGAACTTTTGTGCGGCTTCAGCCTGCAAAGTGCTTGTTATAAATGGCGGAGGAGGTGACTGCTTTCTAGATCTGCTTTCTACTTTAGCAACCTCTAGTTTATTGTTTTTTAGAGCCTTAACTATTTCTGCAGCTTTTTCGCCATCAGGTACAACCGCCTTTTTGCCATCGATTTTGGCAAGCTTTATATTGAAATTCTGTTTATCATCGTTATTTACTTCTGCGGCAATTGTCCAGTATTCTTCAGGCTCAAAAGCCATAATTTCTTTTTCGCGCAGACATACTAATGCGACGGCCACAGATTGAACCCGGCCTGCAGAAAGACCAAGACAAATTTTCTGCCACAAAAGCGGAGAAAGGCGATAACCCACGAGGCGATCAAGAATTCTACGCGATTGCTGGGCGTTCACCAAACTGAAGTTTATACCTCTCGGATGCTCTAACGACTTTAAAACGTCTTCTCTGGTAATCGAGTTAAAGGTAATTCTACAATCAGAGAGAGGATCTATATTTAAAACATTAGCCAGGTGCCAGCTTATTGCTTCGCCTTCGCGATCAGGGTCAGGAGCGAGATATATTTTTTTTGCTCCCTTGGCAATTCTTTGTAGTTTTAAAATAACGTCTTTACGGTCTTTAACTACTCTTAAGTCCGGCACGAATCCATTTTCAGTGCTTACCCCGAACCTTGACGGAGGTAAATCGATCACATGCCCCTTAGAAGCCTCTACAACAAAATCCTTGCCCAGAAATTTCGACAAGGTTTTAATTTTACCCGGAGATTCTACTATAATTAAATTCTTTGCCATTTAACCTCCTGATTATCTTAGGTCAATCAATGCATCATAAGGGAATGAGGAAAGGTTTCAACAGCCTCAGCCTCTTCCTGGTTATCTATTTCATTTTCGGGTCTGGTAATCATCACAATCAGCTCCAGCCTTGTCAAAGAGACTCTTCTAAGATCATTTTTCCAGACATATTCAACAATTTTTTCAAAATGAAGTGATGAAATAAGATCTTCTTCTACCATCTGCAGTAAGAATTGCTGAGCATCAGCAGAAAATCTTACTGATTCAATAAAATGTAGATGCCTTACTCCGCAAGGAGTGCCATCGCCATTAAAATCTCGTGAACCCACATCTACTATTGGGTTAATTTGGGTGTTCATCATAGAAATTAGATTCAAAGCAGTTTCTATATCTTCGAGCTTGAATCCTTTTTCCAGCAAGTCTGTAACCATGGGGCTTTTTTCGGTCTCTTCGGCGCCCTTGGCTTCCATTTGTTTGATTACGATATCCATAATTTCCATTATATTGGTTAGAGGGGTCTTAATCCTGTTCATAAATTACCTTCATGCAACAATTTTCTCTTTGCCTGATAATAATTACCTGGCAGCTTTATCAAATAATCTCTCATTTCGAGAGTCAAAAGTAAAGAAAACAATCTTTCTCTTTTCCAGGAACCGGATTCTAATAGATTATCAATATTAACCGGTTCTTTAGATAAGTATTTTAACAGTTTTTTTTCTTCATTTGTCAGATCTTCAGATTCAAAATCAGCATCAATGCTGTTTTGTTTCTGTTCGGGCAGGAGATGAGAATAATATTCGATTATTTCACCGGGGTCTGTAACCAGATTTGCGCCATCTTTGATCAGATTCAGAGTGCCTTCGGCAAGAGAAGAACGGATATTACCCGGAACGGCAAAAACTTCTCGATCTTGGTCTACTGCCAGATGAGCTGTAATAAGCGAACCGCTTCTCGAGCTTGCTTCTATTACCAGAGTCGCTATACAGATACCGGAAATTATACGATTACGCACCGGAAAGTGCCATGGGCGGGCAACGACGCCGGGTGCGTATTCTGAAATCAATGCTCCGTCATTATCGAGAATTTTTTTTCTAATTTTCTGGTTTGATTTTGGATAAATAATATCAGGACCACAGCCCAGCACGGCAAATGTTTGACCACCGGCTTCAACCGCTCCTCTGTGGGCATAGGTGTCTATGCCGAGGGCGAGTCCGGAAATGATAACGAATCCGGCTTTTGCAAGAGAAAAAGCGAATTCTTTTGCAACATCATAACCCATTTGTGTGCCATTTCGAGCGCCCACTATAGCAATTGCAGGCTTTTGTTCAAGTTTTGTTCTTCCTTGAACAAAGAGAGCAACCGGCGAGTCGGGAATTTCTCTAAGTAAAGGCGGGTAATCATCATCATTGAAACAAACCAGTCGTATGCCTTTTTTTTCAAGCAATTCAGGAGGGCAAACCGGTTTTTGATTTCTGCCCCGGGTCATAAACCTATCGAGACGATTGAAGTCCCAGCCTTTTACCTTTGCCAGCTCAGCTTTACTGGCAGTAAAAATTCTTTCGGGATTTCCGAACCTCTTTATTAATCCAGCCTTAACTGTTGCACCAAGCCAGGATATCCCGGCAAATTTGAGCCAGACATTCAACTCTTTAAGGCTTTTGTTATCAGCCATAGAAAAAGTTCTCCCTGGGTGCCTTGATCTGCTTAATTGTCTTTTTACACCAGAAGACCACGGTTTCGTCCTGGCTTTCAGCAGCTACCTGAGTCAGTTTAGCCATAACATCCATTCCTGCTGCAACCAGCGCTTCATGAGCAAAGCTTTTAATACTATTGTGTTCATGAGCAAACAAATTAACAAACAAATCGGGATTTTCACCTGCGATTTCGGCGAGAGTTCTTTTAACCGTACGAGCTTCGCGGCTGTCCTTGGTTTTTCCCATGTGCTCCATAAGTAGCAGCACGTCTTTTTCTGTTCCCATTCGTCCGAGTGCTCTCACCACACTAAGGCGAACATCTAACGATTCGTCCCGCAAACATTCAGACAGCATTGTTCTGGCTTTAACACCGGGGAAAAAACCCAGGGCTCTTGCGGCATCGGCTCTTACCTTCGCATCTGCCTCCTGAAGCAGTAAAATAATATGATCCAGCCCTCGTTCGTCTTTCATCTCGGCGAAAGCTATTGCCGCATTTCTTTTCAGCTCGGTATCATCGCCTTCGATGCATTTCACAAGCTCTTTATAAACCTCATCTCCCAATTTTTCAAACGATTGAATAATATTTCTGTGCACATCTGTATTGCGATCGGAAAAGCTTCGAATCAGCGGTATAATAGACCGTGGATCGCCGGTTTGGCCAAGAGAAATTGAAGCATAGGTTCTTACCCACTCGCTGTCGTCTCGCAATGCGCCAATTAATGGTTCTATCAATTCATTCGAGTCGATCAACCCGGCTGCCTGAACTGCAAAAAGCCTTAATTCCGGTTCGCCTTTGCGCATAACTTCAATAAGATCGGGCAGATAATCCGGGCCTATCTCTTCAATGATCTGGCTTATCCAGTATCTAATATCAGCATTATCACTGGCGACATGCTTTAAAATGTCTTTAAAAGCAAGGTCTTCGTGTTTTTCAATGCTTTCTGCAGCAACTTTTCTTACGCTCCATACTTCATCACCCAGGGCTTCAATAAGATGATCGACAACCTCAGGGTTATAAGAGCCAGACAAAGCTTTGGCAGCAAAAAATCTTATTTCGCGAGCCGGGTCTTTTAATGCTCTTACAAGATAAGGAACTCCCGGTTCGCCTATGCTTTCAAGAATTCTGGTAATCCAGTATCTTACATCTTCATTTTTACTTTGCAAGGCTTCTGCAATTTTTTCTACGCCCGCTTCTCCTATTTCGGTGAGGGCATAAGCGCATGTTCTGCGGACATTCCAGTCTTCATGGGCTAAGCCTGTAATTAAAACGGGAACGGCCCTGGGGTTTCCGATTTCGCCAAGAGTGGAAGCTGCAAAAGAAAGAATATGGGGATTCTTTAACTTAAAAAGCCTCATTAAAGGCTCCACCACTCTTGAGCCAATCTTGACCATGGAGCAGCGAATTAAAAATCGCTGGTTATCATCCATTTTGATAATCTCATCGAGGAGTTTCTGTAATCCTTTGTTACCCGATTTCAACAAAGCACGCAGACAACCATCGCGAATGTCTTCATTTGGGCCCCGAACACATTGCAACATCATATCGACTGCGTTATCGCCTATTTCTGCCAATGCCATGGTTGCGCTTTTTCTTATTGTCCAGTCCGGATCAGCAAGAGATTCTATCAAGACTTTCACAACTCTTCGGTCTCCAGATTCACCCAGGGCAGCCGCAATAACATATCTGGTTTTCTTGTCTCCATCTCTCAGAGCTTCGAGCAAGAATTTCTGCGCGTTTGGGCCAAGACGCCCCAGAGTTTTAATCGCCCAGAATCGAATGTCTTCATCACGAGTTCGCGACAAAATCTGCTGCAATGGAGCTATTATGGCCTCACCATATTTTACCAGAGCATCAGAAGCAGATTTTCTAACTCGCCATTTTTCATCTCCCAGGGCACGCAACAAAGCGGTAACTCCTTGGGCAACCGGTGTTTTTCCCAGGGCTGTGCAAGCAAAAAACCTCATTTCCTCGTTTGAGCTTTTCATGGCCCGCAGAATAGCTGGAATACCCTTGGCTCCGCATTCCCCTAAGATCTGAAGCGACCAATGCTGAATGTCGGAGCTATATGAATTCAACGCACTGGAAAGAACAGGAACAGCCTCGTCTTTAAATTCTTTTATGTATTGTGCGGCATGCTTTCTTACTATCCAATGCTCATCTGCCAGACAGTTAACAAGAAAATGCAGAACCCTCTCATTTTTGTCTTTGGCAATTTTTTCTAATAAATCCAATTTTTTTTCTTTGGAAGAATTGGCGAAAATATCAATTAAATAGGTTGTGTTTGTCTCCATTTATTGCTCCCTCCCGTCTGGTAGAGAATTAGAAGAATCCTTATCTGCGTCTTCCGGTTGGGAATTTTGATTTGCTTCTTTAATCTCATCTTCATGTTTTTCTAATAGAGAAATTTCGATCTCGACTTCATCAGGGTTTATATCAACTACTTCTACTCCAGCAGGCAAACCTGCAGGAACCGAAAGTGGAACATCATAAACCCCCGGTTTCATTTCAGAAATATTCAGAACAATTTTAAGATCGGCTGCTTTAATTTTTTTCAACTCTTTCAAGTAGCCTTTCACCTTCATAGAATAAGAAGATACAGAAACGCCGGTATGTTGATTTTCCGTTTTTACGAGATTGAATGAAAGCCCCTTTAAAACACGGGTTACTTTAACATCAGTTAATTGCAAGTTAAGGATACAAGCCGAAGAACCCACAAGCTCTACCCTGTCAAACGGAAGCTCGAGATTTTGAGTTAAAGAAGCAGATTCATGTATTTCAGACAAATCGACCGGGGAAAAACTCAATTCTTTAATCTGCTCGAGCAATCTTACAGGTCCTGTAATTTTTATTGTTTTTGGAATAATTTTAAAGCCTGAAAGTTTTTTTCCTTCGGGCAGCTTATTAAGAAAAGCAGGCTTCGAAATTGGAACTTCTTTTTCCGGATAACCTCGCTTAACGGTAACGTCAACATTTACTTCCTCGGGAATAACCTTTATATCGCTATTTTCTCCCCCGGCATCAACAATAACTTTAACCGGGAAGCTATCGCTTATGGAGTTTCTTAGTTGAACCAGCGAAACTTCAATCTGACATGCTTCAACTCTTCTTATTACAGATTTCGCGCCCTCCAGAACAACTTTTTCCGGGGTAATCCTGGGTTTATCCGCCATATAGCCATCTGCCGGCTGGCCTAAAAGCTTAACTTCGACCGGGAATTCTTTTCGGGTAAGAGCCCTAGCCTCTACTCTAATCTGGGGAGGATTTATTGACTTGACCGACAAGCCGGTTGCAGAGGTAACCTTCACCGGCAAGATGGCCTTGCCTGGTCTTAAATTATATAAATCTACAGATGCCTGCAATTTTTCAGGCCCTGAAAGAATAAAATCGCGGCGATTTCCTTCAAGCTCTACTTCTACTCTTGGTTCTTCAGGAGTTACTTTCATTAACTCAGGCATATTACGGTATTCAATTTTAGTGCTGATAGTTCGCCTCACCTGAGACGGAACAATAATATTAACGTAGGTCCAGGCAAAAATACCCAATAGCACAGATATAAGTTTTATGGCAGATCTGTTACTCATTTAATTTAGCACCCTGTTTCTACGCCTGACTCTATTGAAAGATCCGGTAACAAGTTTCTTAACTTTATCCATAGATAGATCCCGAGTAAGCTTTCCATTGCTCGCTTTTGCAATTTGTCCGGTTTCTTCACTGACCACCAGCACCAGAGCATCCGTAATCTCGGTTATACCTATGGCGGCTCTATGTCTGGAGCCAAGGTCTTTGGCAATTTCGTTGTAATTAGTAGTCATTGGCAAAAAGCAGCTCGCCGCCTCTACATAAGGGCCTCTGATAATCACGGCACCATCGTGCAAAGGAGTAAAAGGCATAAAAATTGTATTTAAAAGTTCGGAAGTTATACGGCTATGTAAAATTACACTCTTGTTAATAAAGTCTTTCAGACCAATTTTTTGTTCAAAAACAATAATTGCTCCGATCCTTTTTTTTGAACAATTTTCAATTGTCTTACAAACCTCTTCAACCATATCGGATATGGATTCATCTGCAGAGAATTGTTCAAAAAGAAAACCACCACGGCCAATATCTTCAAGAACTCTTCTTAATTCGGGTTGAAAAATCACGACCAGCGCAAGAAAACCTGTGGGCAGGGCATTTGCCAAAATCCAGCTTACGGTATTGAAATCCATGTCCTTGGTAATAATCAAAAAAATAAGAATTATTCCAAGGCCTTTTAGAAGGTTAAAAGCTCTTGTCCCTTCAATAAAAAGCAAAGCCCTGTATATGCCATAACTGACCATGACAATATCCAGAATATCAATAAGAGTTATATCTCTCAATATGGATAAGACAAGATCAAAGAACGATTGCAATTTTTACTCCAGACCAACTATTGTTTTATTTATTAATTCAGCAGTTTTACCAGAAGGTTTATACAATGGAAGCCGCACATTATCGCTTATAAGCCCCATTTGTTTAAGGGCCGATTTAACCGGGAGCGGATTGGTTTCACAAAATAAATTTTTATGAAGATCAAGCAGGCGAAAATGAATTTCTCTTGCAGCCTCAAGATTGCCATCATTGGCAAAGTCATTAAACTTTTTCATCATTTTAGGGGCAGCATTGGCTGAAACTGATATGGTTCCAGATGCTCCACAGGCCATAATTGGCAGATTCAAGCAATCTTCGCCGGAATATAAAATAAAATTGGAAGGAGCTCGGCGAACTATCTCCATTACCTGATCCAGCTTGCCTGAAGCTTCTTTTATTCCGACTATGTTTTCGACAGTAGTTAATTCGAGGACGGTTTCAGGCAAAAGATTACAACCGGTTCTGCCCGGAACATTGTATAAAACCACAGGAAGTTCAGTAGCCTGTGCCACTTTCTTAAAATGAGCTTTCAAACCTGCCTGCGGCGGTTTATTGTAATAAGGCGTCACAACAAGGGCAGCGTCAGCGCCAAAAGACTCGGCTTTTGCGGTAAGATCAATTGTTTGTTGGGTATCATTTGATCCGGTGCCGAACATCAGCGGGACCTTGTCACCGACAAGCTTCTTGATCTCATGCATTAAATCGGTTTTTTCACGAAGAGACAAGGTAGCGGCTTCTCCGGTTGTTCCACAAACCAATATGCCATCGGTACCAGCTTCGAGATGAAGCTTTACTAACTTTTCAACCGCCGCAAAATCTATACTTAAATCATCTTTAAATGGTGTTACAAGAGCAACCCATGAACCTTTTAAAAATTCTGATTTCATTTCAATTCCTTCTAATAAATAGCTTTTACAAGCCTAAATATAACACAGGCAGTCGAGAATTTCCTTCAACTTTTAGAAAAAATTCTGGTTTTATTTCTTTCTGTCAAATATAGAATTTAAACCACTGAGGCCACGAGGGCACAGAGTTGATTTTTTAATCTTTTTCGGCCAGGATTTGTCCTGTGGACAAATAGCCGGCGGTTTCACCGCCCGGCTTTTTCTTCTATCTTTATTATTTTCTTTGGCTTGCTTTAATCTTTTTCTAATTTTTCTCTGCGCCCTTTGCGATCTTTGCGAGATTTCCTGCCTTCCTCTGTGGTTATTTCCTTTGTGGCTTTGAGACTTGGTGTGAGGAATTTTCTTTTCTGAAACCAACTGATGGTCTCTGACCGAGAATTGCTAGATAAGTTCAAAAGAATTGACTTTAAACTAGATTAGAGGTTATTTTATCAACGTGATGGCCACAGACAAAGATTCAACAAATTTAAAACTCAAGCCGTTAATAATATATTGCTGCCCGGAATCTGAAACTTATTTTCCGGTAGAGGCTTCTCATTTTCCCCGCTTTTTTGACCGCCCCGAGATTGCATTGTCAAAATCGGCCGAGCTAAAGGGCTGGGCAAGATTGTTGAATTTTGAATACAAAACTCATGTCGAAGCAAATGGCGAAAGTTTTCTTTTAAAGTTAAACACTTTCGACATATTTATTGTTTACCCACTTAGTTTAAACACTCTTGCCAAATTTGCTCTCGGTCTTCAAGACTCGTATCCATGTAAAATCTTGCAAAAAGCAGCCCAACTGGGCAAACCCGTTTTACTCAACGATCAGTTTTTACCCGAAGCCGACAGCAGCATGAACCCACATTTAATAAGGGTTTACCGCCAACATTGGGAAACAATTACCTCCGGCACAATTGCCGGTTTCAATTTTGACAACCTGGAGCAAGTTACAGCAAAAATACTCAGAAATAAAACCAGTAACAACAACAGTCTTTTACATGATAAGAACAGCCGCGAATTTATTACCCGCGACGATATTCTTGTTGCTGCCGAGTCTCTTGGCCCACTGAAAGTGTCCGCTAAGGCGGTTATCACAGACCTGGCAAAAGAAACAGCAGAAGAACTCGGTGTAGCCATAGTAACCGGTTAACCATAATCAAAGATAATTTTCCGGTATTTAAATGCAAAAAAACCTCGCCAACGATGCAATTGCCAGAAAAACCGAACTGGTAAAAAATAATCTCCAGAAGCTGAAAAAACTCTCCGACCCATGTCGACTCTGTCCCAGAGAATGCATGGCAAAGCGCAGCAGCGGGGAGACAGGTTTTTGCAAAGCAGATAGCAAGCTGAAAATAGCTGCCTGGTCTTCACACAAGGGCGAAGAACCTTTTATATCGGGGCAATATGGTTCGGGCACTATTTTTGCATCGCACTGCACTTTAGCTTGCTGTTTTTGCCAGAACTTTCCCTTCAGCCAGCTGGGAAACGGACTGACTATGGAACCGGCTGAACTTGCCGAAAAACTTGATCAGCTTTCCTCCAAAAGAATACATAACTTCAATTTTGTAACCCCCACCCATTACATTCATCTTCTGCTTGAAGCCTGGTTAAACTCGTCAGTTGAATCTCGCTCTCTTCCGCTGGTGTATAATTGTTCCGGCTATGAATCTGAAAAAGTGCTGAAACTTTTAGATGGAATTATCGATATTTATCTACCTGACATAAAATATGCAGACAACATTCAAGCAAAGAAATACAGCAAATGCCCGGATTATGTGGAAAAAAATCGCAAAACTCTTCTTTTAATGCACAAACAAGTGGGTAATTTGCAAATCGACAAATCCGGACTGGCTGAAAAAGGCCTTGCAATAAGACACCTGGTTCTTCCTGATAGAATTGCAGATACCGAAAGATCGTTGCTATGGCTTAAAAACAATCTCGGAAAAGGCGTTTGTTTAAGCATCATGTGCCAATATTTTCCTACCTTTAAAGCATCCGATTTTCCTGAAATAAACAGACCATTGAGCAGCAAAGAATATTTTGAAGTTCTTAATCTCGTAGACGAGCTGTGTTTCACCAATGTTCAAGCCCAGGACCCGGACCTTGCCGGCGGCGCCTAATTCTTTAAGCGAAATTACATCAGCAATTCTCAGCAATTCTCAGCAATTCTCAGCAATTCTCAGCAAACCTCTATTAGCTGGTTTTCAAAAGTTCTGGTTTTATTTCTTCCAGTCAAATATCAAATTTTCACCACGGAGAGCACAGAGTGCACCGAGATGATTTTTTAATCTTTTTCAGCCTTGGATTGTCCGATGGACAATCAGCCGGCGGTCTCCCCGCCTGGCTTTCCCTTGGTCAGCAAGCCTTCAGAAAAACACTTGTGCTTTTCTGAAGGCTTGCTGACCAAGGGAACAATGGCTGAAAAAGATTTTCTGTGATTCTCTGAGAGCTCTGTGATTACTTTCTTAGTGGCTTTGAGGCTTAGTGTGAAACAAATTCTTTTCAGAAGCTGGTTGATAGTCGACAACCAGGAATTGCTAAAAATACATTAAAAATTTGCAATCAGCGAAATCCTGCTTGGTATAGAGCCTAAGTCGTGCTATACTTTCATGACCACTTTCCAAATCAGGAGGCATTATGTCAGGGCATAACAAGTGGGCCAAAGTAAAACACGTTAAGGCCAAAATGGACAAAATCAAAGGTCGTCAGTTTACCAAGGTAATTAAAGAGATTACTATTGCAGCCAGAGAAGGCGGCGGCGACCCCGATGCAAATCCAAGACTCAGAACGGCACTTCAGGCAGCAAAAGATGTAAACATGCCTAAAGACAACATAGAAAGAGGCATAAAAAAAGGCACAGGCGAACTTGAAGGCGTAAACTATGAAGACGTCTGTTACGAAGGGTATGCTCCGGGTGGAGTAGCGCTTATGGTTAGATGCTTAACCGATAACACCAACCGCACCGTATCAGAAATCAACAAGATTCTAAGCAAAGGCGGCGGAAACATGGGTGTTCCGGGCTGCGTTTCTTTTATGTTCGAAACAACCGGCTATATGTTTGTTCCCAAAGAGGGAAACCCCGAAGTTACCGAAGAAAGTCTGATGGACACTGCTCTTGAAGCCGGCGCAGAAGACCTGAAACCCCTCGATGACGGGTTTGAAGTTCTTTGCGACCCTACATCTTTCAGCGATGTTCGCCAGGCCCTGGAAGACAAAGGAATAAAGGTTGAAGAAGCAAAAGTTACCAACCTGCCCAAAACAACCGTAAAGGTTACCGGTGGTGATGTTAAAAAGCTTCTCAATCTCATAGACAACCTCGAAGATCACGATGATGTTCAGGATGTTTATTCCAATTACGAAATATCGGACGAAGAAATGGAAGCAGCGATGGGAGAATAATCTTCCCAAAGAATCAATGATTGAATATCTTGCCGGCAAACTAATCAATAAACTTCCCCACCGAGTGGTAGTTGAAGTGTCAGGAATAGCTTTCGATGTTCAGGTTCCTTTTTCAACCAGTCGTAAGCTTCCTGCTGCCGGTAATGAAACGAAAATTCTATGTCATTTACAATGGCGGGATGATGGCCCCCAGCTTTTTGGCTTTGCTTCTGAAGACGAAAGAAAATTTTTCAGAATATTAACCAAAGTAAACAAAGTAGGCCCCAAACTGGCAATCAACATAATGTCGTCCACTACCCCCGAGTCCCTTTCGTCGATGATTCTTCAAGAAAACAAATCGGGACTTAATTCTCTCAAAGGCATTGGGCCAAAACTTGCATCGAGGCTGATAGTAGAGTTAAAAGAACCTGTTTCTAAACTTGGACTTAGCGGTGACCTGGAAAACGAACCCAGAGAAAAGCCTCCGGCACTTCCTTTTGAATCAGATGTAAGAGAAGCTCTTGAGAACCTTGGCTATACCGGCAAAGAAATTAATCAGAGCCTTAAAAAAGTAAGCAAACAAATAGGCGACGATGCCGACATAGAAGACATTATTGAAGCAGTTCTCAAGTCTTTTTCAAGTTAAGATTTATTATGAATAACAATTTTTCAGATATAGACAACGATCAGGAAGAAAGCATACTTTCAAGAACCCCTCTTCCCGGCGATGAAGAAATCATTACCCCCAGTTTACGCCCCTGCAAATTTAATGAATTTGTGGGCCAGAAAAACATAGTCGAAAAGTTAAAGGTATTCATTGCTGCAACTCTTGAAAGAAACGAGCCATTGGATCACACGCTGCTGCTTGGGCCACCAGGTCTTGGCAAAACAACTCTGGCGAATGTAATTGCCAGCGAACTTGGAGTCCAGATAAAGATTACTTCAGGCCCGGTTCTGAACAGAGCAGGCGATGTGGCGGCATTACTGACCAATCTGCGAAAAGGCGATGTTCTTTTTATCGATGAAATTCATCGTTTAAGTAAAAATGTCGAAGAAATTCTTTACCCAGCCATGGAAGACTACCATTTCGATGTTTTAATCGGCAAAGGGCCAACCGCCCGCAGTATTAGAATGAAAGTTGCGCCCTTCACCCTTATTGGCGCAACAACGAGGGAAGGCGATGTTGCTGCCCCGCTTCGAACCAGGTTCGGTGTTGTTTCAAGAATAGATTATTACTCAATCCAAGAGCTGTCTACACTAATCAAGTCTGTAGCCAAACGCCTGGACTACCCCGTAGAAGATCGGGCTGCAATTGAAGTTGCAAAGAGGGCACGCGGAACCCCAAGGGTGGCAATCAGGCTTTTTAAAAGAATGAGAGATGTTGCCCAGGTAAACCGGCAACCCAGCGTGAATATCAACACGGTCGAATCGGGAATGAACATGCTTCAGGTTGACCGCAACGGGCTTGACTACATTGACCGAAAAATACTCGAGGTTTTACTTAAACGTTTTGGCGGTGGCCCGGTAAGCCTCGATACTTTATCGGTTTCTGTAGGCGAAGAAGCCGACACTATCTATGATGTATATGAAAGTTTTCTAATTCAAATCGGATTTTTGACTCGTACCAGCCGCGGCAGGGTTGCAACAAGATCAGCCTGGCAATACCTTGGTTTAAAACCTCCGGAACATATAGAAACTGATAACCGGCAATTAAAGCTTTTTGATTAAATCTTTTTGTATTGAAAGGATAAATTTTGCCTGGAAAAGCAGAGAAAAACAAAAACAGCGAAAAAGGTTTAACGCCTTTATTACAGCAATATAAAGATATCAAGGCTGAGAATCCTTCTGCAGTATTGCTATTCAGGTGCGGCGACTTTTACGAAACTTTTTTCGAAGATGCGGTGCTGGTTGCCCGAGAGCTGCAAATCACACTCACAGCGAGAGGAAAAGCCAGCGGCAACCCGGTTCCTCTAGCCGGCGTTCCTTTTCACAGTATAGACGGTTATATTGCCAAACTTGTAGGCAAAGGTTTTACCGTTGCAATTTGCGAGCAGGTCGAAGACCCTAAAAAAGCCAAAGGTCTGGTTAAACGAGAAGTAGTACGCATAATTACGCCCGGAACCGTAACAGATCCGCAAATGCTTGAAGATAGCAGCAACAATTATCTATCAGCATTTGCTCAAAAAAACGATAATTTTGTATTGGCCGCCGTTGAACTTAGTACCGGCGAATTCATTTTTAGCAAAGGCGATAGCAACGAAAGCCGTTTCTTAACAGAAGAATTTACCAGACTTCAACCCAGAGAAATACTTGTATTAAGTGATAAACCTGAAGTTGACATGAAGAATCCACCATGGGCACTCATAAACGCAGAGGTGCATCCGGCAAAAATCAGCGAAAGAGAGTCAATAGATGCTTTAGCTCGACTTTTTCCCGAAGAGCACAAAGCCAGATTTTTATCTCTATCAGCCCTAAGCCTTAAAGCCCTGGGAATTCTAAGCGAACATCTGCTTGACACCCAGAGAAGATCGCTAAAACACTTAAAACTTCCCTCTGAATACAAACTGGGCGATGGCATGGTGTTAGATGAAGCTACATTACGAAATCTCGAGCTACTTCCCTCCTCTAACAATTCCGGAGGAAACCTTTTTGAAGTAGTTAACCGCACCAAAACCAGTATGGGCGCAAGACTGCTCAAGCGCTGGCTTCTTAAGCCTCTTATTCAGGCAGATGCTATTTATCATCGCCAGAATATGGTAAGCGCTTTTTTTAACAATCAGCTTATGCTGGCCGACATAAGGGAACAATTAAAAGGCACCCCTGATCTGGAAAGAATTCTAAGCAAAATCATTCTCGGAAGCAGAAACCCGAGAGATATACAGGCTTTGGCTCGTGGGCTCGAAAAGATTCCGGTTCTTCAATCTCTTTTGGTCGAAGATGCTTTGAATCCCGTCAGAGAAGGCTTTGCCCCTTTAAGTCAATTAACCGATAAGATTAACTCGCATCTTCAGGATGAATTACCCGCCGCCGTATCTGATGGTGATTTCATCAAAACCGGAGTTAATAAAGAACTCGATGAGCTTAAAACTCTAATGCGCAACGGTGACGCCTGGCTCAAAAAATTTGAAGAGCAGGAAAAAGCCAGAAGCGGAATTAAAACCTTAAAGGTCAAAAAAAATAATGTTTTTGGCTATTTTATCGAAATTTCCAAAAGCCTGGCAGACCAGGCTCCCGAAAACTATGTTCGAAAACAAACTTTAACCAACGGCGAAAGGTTCATTACCGCTGAACTCAAAGATTTTGAAAACCGCGCATTTTCAGCAAGCGAAAAAGCGCTTGCAATAGAGAAAGAAATTTTTGATCAACTGGTAGAAGATGTTTCTGAGGCTATAAAAGAAATTCAGCTCAATGCAGAACTGCTTGCCCGAATTGATGTTCTTTCTGCTCTTGCTCAACTGGCACATGATCAACAATATTGCCGCCCTGAAATTAATGAAGATAGCGAAATTAGAATTAACGCCAGCAGACACCCGGTAGTAGAAGCCTTTTTGGAAAAGGGTGACTTTAACCCCAACGACATAGAACTCAACTCTAACACCACCCAGGCCATTATAACCGGGCCAAATATGGCCGGTAAATCTACCTATCTGCGCCAGGCAGCCCTTATAGTTTTACTCGCCCAGATTGGTTCTTACGTACCCGCTCAGCAGGCTGATATAGGCATTGTCGATCGCATATTCACCAGAGTGGGCGCCTCAGATAACCTTGTAAGAGGGCAATCTACCTTTATGGTTGAAATGATGGAAGCCTCGGCAATCTTAAAAAATGCCACTTCCAGAAGTCTTTTGATTTTAGATGAAATAGGTCGGGGAACTTCTACTTTTGATGGCCTGTCGCTTGCCTGGGCTATTCTTGAATTTATAAACATCGAGTTGAAAGCCAGAACACTGTTTGCTACACATTATCATGAACTTACCGACCTTGACACTGTGCATCATGGCATATTTAACCTGAATGTCGGCATAAGCAACAACGAAGAGACCGGTGAAATGATATTTCTTCATCAAATTAACAATGGCCCCTCAAGTAAATCATACGGCATAGAAGTAGCGCGTCTTGCAGGATTGCCTGGTCACGTAATAGATCGAGCCAAAGAAATTCTTTTTGAGCTGGAAAAATCTGAGCAACAAGAGTTGAGCAGAGTAACCAGATCGCTGCGCGAAAGCCCTGAGCCGGTTCAATTAAGTCTTTTCAGCCCCACCAATGAAGTTGTCGACACTCTCAAGCAAATGGATATCGACAATACTACCCCTCTGGAGGCTCTGAATCTTTTGCAGCGACTCAAGGAAATGGCAAATGAATAACGATTTCTGGGGACCGGTTTTTGCAAAGTTGCACGAAAACATTGAGCTTTTGAAGCTAATCTGCCATGACACCTCAGACCAGGATCTAATATCCTGGTTAAAACCAAATCCCTTTCTCTGGACAAGCTGCGCCCGCTTTATCAGAAAGAAAAAAATTACCAATAAAAATGGATTAATTGAAAAAATTATTGACTTTGCCAGAAAAGATGCCAACTTGCGCAAAATTATTTTTTTTAACTGGGTAGAAAAAAACAGTAAAACCATGGCTTTTACCGGCCTTCGTTCAGATGACGCTGCTTTTGAAAAACTGCTTTCAGGAGAGTTTGGAAACAAAGAAAAAATAGAAATCTTATCATTTATTGACCCCAGGCCAGGCATGGATAAATTTTATAAAAAATATTTCGAAACCAGGCAGCTGAGTGAAGCCATGCAAGAAAATACTGCCCCCCAACCAGCTGAAGAAAAAACAGTAAAATTTGAAAAATTTAATAACCTGCAAAAACAAAACGAGCAATTGAATTTTGAGCTGAAAGATTTAAGGCAGAGCCTTAAGAAAAATTCGAACGAAGTCAAAGCTCTACAAAATAATCTCAGAGATAAAGACAAAAAAATCCAAAAGCTCAAGAACTTTGTATCCGATCTTGAAAAACAGATCGAAGAGCTCAATCGCCAACTTGTTACCAACGAAAACAAAGATCCCGAAATAACCGAAATTAGAGTCAGCGAAAAGCTCGAGCTTACCAACAAACTCAATTCTCTGTCTCAGGCATTAAATAAAAATGAAAGCCGGCTCAAAGAACTCAAGAAGCAACTGGACACAAAAGACCGGCTCATTCAACGTCTTGAAGATAAAGTTAAATCTCTGAAAGCTCAACAACATAATTTTGAAGACCAGGAAAGAAAAATTTCAAACCTGCAGAACCTTTTGAATGAAAACCATGATGAAGGAGCCTACCAAAATACTTACGGTCAGATCATTAATTTTGAGACAGACTCAAATTCCCTTCAATGGCTGCTCGACGAGTTTGGGGGTGAATTACTGGAACTGCCGGAAAAATTGTTAGTTAAAAACCAGATTGCTTTAAACGAATACTGCTGCGCATATCTAGATGATCGAAAGCAAATCAAAAAGCTTCTCAGCCTCGAAAAAGGCAAAAAAATAATTTCAGGTTATTTCAACAACGACAGAAACAATCTTGTTCTGGTTGGACCTGAAAAAGATTATCAAGTGTTCTGTGAAGTTGAAGAAAAATATCTACTCTTACCGGTTAAGGCCATATATCTAGCAGGACAAGGCAATAGAGAACCCGGCATCTATGGTTTTTCACTTTTAGAAAACCAAAGAACAGATATCGAAAACGTAATAAACACAGTCGCCCTTCCAACAATTCTTAAATTTTTACGTTTAAAGAATTACAGCAGGAGCCGCCTGCTTAAGGAGTTAGAAAAGATTTCGATAAAAGCAGAGCCGGTTAACTCGAACAAAATTAAATTTGAAAATGATTATCGCCAGGCTTTAAATTCTGCAAGATTGCGTCTGCCACTCACAGGAGTTTGTTCAGACCCTGAATGTTTCGACAAACTCGAGCAAAATCAACTTGCCAGAGATTTGCGAGCTAACGAAAAATGCCAGGTTTGTGGAAAAATTGAAACCCCGGAATCAAACTTACCTCAATACGACTTTGGAGGCCGAAAGATAATTATTTTAGGCGGCGATTATGTTGGAACCGATTATGTTGAATCGCTGAAAAATTTTAACCTTGATGTGACCTGGGTAAGCGGTTTTGAAAGCTCCGGAAAATTTTTATCCAGACTGGAAAATTACGATTTAATTATAATAATAATTAAACAAATTTCTCATACTTTATTAAGAGAAATAACAAAAAAAATTAGAAATATTTCTACGCCGCTGTTTTACAGCAAAAGACGAGGAACCAGCGGCTTGCTTAATGAGCTAATCCATCATTATAAGCCTGGCACAAATTGATACTTTTTTAGTAACCAAGTATTGCAACTCCAACAAAAAAATGCTATGATGGATTTGAGAGAGAGTAAAGTAAAAAATTAAAGAGTTTAACAAATTGTTAACCAGAGAGAGGTTTAGCAGTTTTTCTACCAGAAACTGTTAAGGTAACAAAAATTTTTCCTGTTTCAGTTAAAAAATTATAAAAAAGTTCCGATTGTAAGATCAGCCTGCCGTACATAATGACGTTCAGGAGGAACAAAATTATGTACACGACAAAGAGCTGAGCAGTCAGAAAAGAAACGGAGATTCAAATGGCTAGTATTCAAAAACATGACTTTGATAAAGATAATCTGCTTCTTAAGAATTACTTCAAGGACCTGAAGAAATATCCACCTTTAAGCAAAGAAGAAGAAATAACACTACTAAAGAGGGTTAAAACCGGTGATTCTCGAGCTCAGGCACGCCTGATACTGGCTAACCTTAGATTTGTCGTTGCAGTGGCCAAAAGATACAGACACATCAACGACGTTCCCTTTGAAGACCTCATTGCCGTCGGAAATCTTGGTCTTATGCGGGCAGCAAAAAGATTCGACTGCAACAAAAATGTCAGGTTCATTTCTTACGCTGTCTGGTGGATACGTCAAGCAATGATTCAGATAGTTTCAAGCCACGGTAATCCAATCAGATTGCCATTGAACCGCGTACATACCGGCTTGAAAATCAGAAAGCTCGAAGATACTTTGCAAAAAAAGCTGAACCGCAAGCCCACACTTGAAGAGCTTGCAGAAGCAGCTTTTATGAAACCTAAAGATTTGCGCAAATTTTTAAGAGATATTCCTTCGGTTGTATCAATGGATACCACCCCCGTGGATCCGGAAGAAGATTTGTATTTGCGCGATGTTATCACAGACTACGAATCAGACCCTCTTGCCGAAGCGGAAAAACGCTCCTTAGAGCAGGAATTAAACCGCATTATGACATCACTGACAGAGCGAGAGCGGATTGTGCTGATGCACAGATTCGGGCTTCATGAGACCAAATCTCACACTCTCGAAGAGATTGGCAGACTTCTGGGGGTAACCCGAGAAAGAGTTCGCCAGATAGAGTCGCAAGCCTTGTCAAAATTACGAAACCCACGCAGATCAGATGATCTGCTCAACTATCTTACAAGCTGAGTTTTAAAATAAAAAAAGCCTGCCCATAAAATAATGAGCAGGCTTTTTTTATTTTTATTTTTTATCTTCCGGAACACCGATCAGCATATAATAGTTTTTAAAATTGTTTGCTGCTGCGTTTTTCACGTCTTCAACACTAAGAGAGCTGTAAACATCAAGTATATCATTAAGAAAGTTTTCATTCAGGCCATTGTACATATAGCTTGCCAGCATTGCTGCCTGGGCATCAGATTTTTCCAACTGTCGATTTAACATGGACCTGAGACTCAAGCCCGCCGCAACAATGTTTTCCTTTGAAACTTTTAATTCTGGTATCATACCAAGAAGCTTCCTAATAACTTTTTTTACTTCTTCAAGCTTTTCGTATGGAACTTGAACTTTAAAGAAAAACAGCGAGTAAGTTAGGTTAGTCAGATATTTAACTTCCAATCCCTGATAAGCCCCGATTTTTTTTAATTCTTTAACTAACATAGCATTTTTACTTGAAAACAAAACATGTCCAATCGCTACATTGGCCCCAAAGTCTTCCCTCAAGCCCACCTTTTGATTAATAAGCAAAAATGGCTTCATACGCAAAGCAGTCAATATAACAGCACTGTCTTCCAGTTCCGGCAAAGAAATTGTTTCGACGGAAGTTTCGCTCAAAGGACTGGCTACCCAAGGCGGACACTGGCTTTTTGCATTAACCACACCGGTCGGAAGGCCAGCAAATGCCAGCGAAAGCTCTTTCATAATCTTTTCTTCATTAAAATTTCCTACAGCTGCGACATGCATATTTCTACCTACAGCCCATGATTTATAAAATTTTTGAACTTCTTCGAAAGTTATGCTTTTTATATTGTCTTTATCTGACACAGCCGAATATATATTCAAGCCGGGATAAAGTTTTTCGATAACCTTCTGTTTTAAATTTTCCGCTAGAGCATTCTCTTTATTTTTTAAACGAGAGATCAATTTTTCTTTTGATTTTTTAAAGAACGGAATAGAATACTCCGGATTCCTTATAAGATTGCCCAAAAGTTTAACTAGATCTTCAACATTTGACTTCCGGGTTCGAGCATTTATCAATAAAAAATCATTCACATAAACCGAGTTCAGACTTGCTCCGATTTTATCGAGTTCCATGTTAAGGTGCCGATTTTCTCTGTCATTAACATAGTTTGCAATCATTTCAGCAACAATTGCCGCCATGCGTTTATCTTTTTCGTTGTTTGAACATGAATCAATGCCAAAAAGAATACTCAAGCCAACGATTTCACTACCTGAATAATTGCGAACCATTAAGTTCAGACCATTATCAAGCTTTTTCATTTGTAACGGCGTTTTTTCAGCCTTCTGCATTGCAAGAGGATAGCCTATTCTTACAGCATATCTGCTCTGGGTAAACATCTGTCTGGCTACCATTTTCATATCCCGGGGGGTTACTCTGCTATAGGCGGCAACAAGACCGTCAGCGATTCTAAAAGAATCTATAATTTCGGCATAACCTAGATCGTAAACCCGTTCAAGCCTCATTTCGCTTTTTTCCAGGTCTTTAAGCTGCTGCATGTCAATTAGACGACTCAGCTTGGCTCCCCTGGGAGGATTTGAATGCATGTTGGCCAGAGACGAAAGAATAAAATTTACCGGCCGGTTCACATCTGAATCTTCGCTGGTAAAACCAATTACAAAAAGCCCTTTGTCTTTACCCGGCAAATAAGAAGCGCTCAAATTGGTTAAATCAGGAAATTCCTTTTTAACAACCATATCGAGCCATGAATTATTTATTCCATCAAAAAGAGCCTGCCACAAACCGGCTGCCGGCATATCAGTAGATGCGAGTCCCGGGGCTTCAAAACCAATTAATACGTTGGTATTGTCTATATCATAAAACTCTATGGCTTCTTTTTTACGAGACCTTGCATGATCATCTCTGGTAATTTTGGCTTTTTTAAGCTGAGCAGCCTTCGGCTCAGCAAAAACTTTAACCGACTCTTTAAACACATCAGTAGCATTAACATCACCAACTACTACCAATACTGCATTGTTAGGCACAAAAACCTCTTGAGCAAATGCTTCAAGATCTTTAAACTGAGTTCGGTTAAGTTTGTTATTTTTGATAGGCCCATGGCATTCATAGTTAAGCCCGGGATAAATATCTTTCCACATTTTTCTTGTCATCAGACCAGACGAAAGAGGAAACCTCTTTGAGTTTTTTAAAAAACGAATCGCCTCATTTTTTGCTGTCGCAAAATCTTCTGGATCAGGCTTCAATAAAAACCCAAGTTTTTTTACAGCTTCAAGCATGGTTAAAAGCTGGTCGGCATTACCCTGACAGGCTGAGTAAAAAACCTCTGAATTTGCTGCAAATTCGGTCATGATACCGACTTTTTCCAGTTCGGCATTAAAACCATATCTTGTCTGATCAGCAAAACCTGAATTTCTTAGCAGATGCTGATAAATTTGCCCCAAACCTCTGTTGCAATTTGTAGCAGCAGCGACCTGAGTATCGAACATCAGTCCTACAGCGGCCATGGGCAGACTTTTATCTTCAACCACTACTACCCGCATACCATTTGGCAAAATGGCTTTTTCCGGAGGAGACTTGATTAAGGCATAAGCACCTGTTGAACTGAACAAGATCGAAAAAACAGCAATAACTAACAAGTATTTTTTTATAATATTCATGGCCTCCTCCAATAGCTGGTCATGCAAAATTGCAGAATTTATTTCTTAAGCAGCACTCTGCCGCTTGATTTATCTCGAACTACAAAACTGTAATTAGTTATATTTACCATTTTGTAGTTATCTTTACCGTAGATTTCTTTTCTGTAGCCTATTTCATCGGCGTAGTCTTTTCGGGCTTGAACCAGATAAGGCTTTATCTGAAAATTGGTATCGTTTTTTAAATCACGGAACTGTCGGTCATCTAATTCTATGATCGAAACAAACTCTTCCTGTTTGTCTGTAATAATCGTTAACTCGAGCACGTAATCTTTCGGCCACGCCATAACATTGCTGACCGATAAAATTAAAATGATCAGCAACAAACCGACCGATAAAATTCTGTATTTTATGTTCATCGGAACTAATCTATTTCAAAACCCGAAAAAAAGCAACGACTGATCGGCTTTTAACCGATCAATCGCACTATTTTTTTTCGAGTAGATATTTAATTTTTCATAAATCTACGTTTACTCGTAAAAAGCGCTTCAAGTTTTTAGATTGCTTCGTCGCTCTGCTCCTCGCAATGACAGACCCAAATTGTCATTATATAGTGAACCAGAATACATTGCGAGCAAAGCGAAGCAATCTCTATACAGCCAAGAATATCAAATAAAGAACTACTGTTGCTTTTAACAAGGATTAATAATTCTCGGGATATGTATAAACCGCCAGATT
>JBNJGH010000012.1:0-47721 GCA_051747585.1 Candidatus Rifleibacteriota bacterium | reverse complement strand
CAAAATTATTACCAGTCTGGAGGCGGAATATGTGCCTGACGAGCGCTCAAGTCTAAAGTTTGAAGGTGGCCAAAGCAGGTTTACCTCGGGAAATTCGCAGAAAGACAATGCATATCGAATACAGTATAGTAGCGAATTGCGAGAAAAAGTTCGCCTTACATTCGATAAAATACATGCAGGGCCTGATTATGCCGGTTCAGTCAGAGATATGGATCATACTTATGTGGCTCTCGAATTTCCAATTCTGAGCTGGGTTAATGGCAGAGCCAGGTATTCACAATATGAAAATAACCTGAAATTTGACAAGCATCGTGGCTCGTCTCCTCAGGAAAACCTTTGGCAGTTTGGGTTAAACTTTCAATTGCGACATGGAATTAATTTTTCCTTCGACTTCGATCGCATGCATCGCTATGATCGACTAATTCCGGCAAATTTTGATATAAGCGAAAAGGCTTATCGGGCCACCCTCGGGAAACGCTGGAAACGCTTCGAGTTGCGTTGGGAAGTTCGTCACCGGCGACGAAGCGAATTGGTTAGTGCGCAGGAAACCTGGAACGACAGTCATAGTTATTTCGCAGTTTTCAGGCCATCTGCCAGGTTTTTCTTATCTGTTTATGGAGGATTTTCGAAAAACAACGGCCGGGCAGGCTCCTATGTCCTTCGCGATTTTGCTAATCTTGGAATATCTTCCCGTTGGCACCCCTCAGAACGACTATCTCTCAGTTTCTGGTATTCAAAATACAATTATTCAGGCGTGCGCCGCCAAAATTCCCAGGGTAACTTCGGGTTGGAATACAAACTACCCAACGATTCCTCAATCATTTTCAAAGCTAGAAACAACGTTTCATGGATTGCTGAAAATGGGCCGGTTTTTTATGAATTAAGTTATTCTATTCCCATCGATATTCCGATCGGTAAAAACAGCAAAATTGGAAATCTTTCCGGAAAAATAGTCGATGGAGAACTACCAGATAAACCCGGTATTGCGGATATTATCGTAATAATGGGTAATACAGCGGCAGTCACCAATAAAAGTGGGCAGTTTGTTTTTCCGGCCATGACCTGTGGCACCCACACACTGACAATCGAAAGAGAATCTGTCGGTTTCAATCGAATCAGCTCAATTAAGCTGCCGGCAGAAATTATGATCAAGGGCGGGAAAACCAGCAAAATCGAGATTGCAATGCTGAAAGGAGCAAAACTTAACGGCAGATTTGTCAGCTCTTCGGTCAGGCATGGAGTTTCCAGCGCCAGTGGGGATGCGATTTTGACCGGTGACGTCGGGCAAAGTTTAGAAAAAAGTCCTGTAGCCGGCCTCGCGAATATTCTGGTCGAACTATCCCAGGCCAATAAGACTACGCGGCGCGCCTCAGACAATTACGGGGAATTTCAATTCGATAGTCTGAAGCCAGGAACCTGGCACTACAAAGTTTATGAACACAACCTTCCAGAAAATCACCGAGTAAAAAATGGAGAAGGAGAAATTACTTTTGCCGCCGGCGAAAGCAAAGAGCTGCTCCTGGAGGTTGTTCCAAGAAGAAGAAGTATTCAGATCATTGATGAGGGTGTAATCAAGCTAAATTTGGACCCCGAACTAAAAGATTAAAAGATGTATAATTCCCGGCGGTTATGAATGAAAGCCCGAATTCGATAAAAGTTTGACTTGCGGGCCTATCTGCACTATTATTCAGCCCCATGATCAACCTGAATAATATAAAAGTAGCCTATGGCAATCGTGTTCTGTTTACTAATGCCGGCATGCTGGTAAGGCCCGGAGATAAAATTGGTCTTGTCGGGCCCAATGGCGCGGGCAAAACCACTGTTTTTCGCCTGATAACCGGTGAAGAAAAACCCGATGACGGTCAGGTACAGGTAAATGCAGGTCTGGTAATTGGCTACTTTTCTCAGGATGTTGGTGAAATGGCTGGCCGCTCTGCCCTTGATGAGGTTCTGGCCGGCGCAGGCCGCGTTTTTGAAATAGGCCACAAAATGCACGAGATTGAGCAACAGATGGCTGACCCGGACTTTGGCTGTAACGAAAAGGTGATGAATCGCTACGGAAAATTGCAGGAAGAATTCGTACACTTAAATGGCTATGAGCTTGAAACTGAAGCGCAGACCATTTTAAACGGCCTGGGCATTGGCCCTGATCGCTGGAATCACTCCGTAGAAAGCTTTTCGGGTGGCTGGAAAATGCGCATTGCTCTGGCACGCATTCTGCTTTTGAAGCCGGATGTTTTACTTATTGACGAACCTACCAACCACCTTGACATTGAAACCATTCTCTGGCTTGAAGGCTGGCTGAAAGACTTTAAAGGCGCGCTGGTTATGACGAGCCATGACCGTGAATTTATGACCAGAGTGTGCTCGAGAACCGTAGAGGTTGCCGGTCAAACCATTACTACCTACAGCGGAGACTATGACTTTTACCTTAAAGAACGCGAGATTCGCCGTGAGCAGCTAATTGCGGCCCAGAAACGACAGCAGTCCATGCTTGCCAAAGAAGAAGAGTTTATTGCCAGGTTTGCGGCTCGCGCTTCCCATGCAGCACAGGTTCAATCAAGAGTCAAAACCCTGGAAAAAATCGAAAGAATTGTCGTGCCCCCCGATCCTAAAGTAATAAAATTTCGCTTTTTACCTATTAAACGCAGTGGCGATATAGTAGTTGAAATGAATGATCTGGCCAAAACCTATGAATTGCCCGACGGCCGACCTCTCCCGGTTTTCAGTGGTGTAAGCGGCAAAGTTATACGCAACAATAAAATAGCCGTAACCGGCATAAATGGCGCAGGTAAATCAACACTGCTTAAAATAATCAGTGAGATTACCGAAGCAACGGCAGGAAACTGTACCCTTGGGGCCAATGTTGAGCCCGGCTATTTCAGCCAGTATTCATGTGATGCTCTGCGCCCGGAGCGCACTATTTTTGAAGAATTGCAAGAACGATTACCTATGGCAAGCGTCGGCACAATAAAAAATATTCTTGGTGCCTTTTTGTTTTCGGGAGATGATTCAGAAAAGAAAGTATCAATACTTTCAGGAGGTGAAAAGAGCCGGGTTATGCTTGCCTGTCTGCTTTCGCAGCCGGTCAACTTTTTGATTCTCGATGAACCGACAAATCACCTAGATATTACCAGCCGCGAAGTTTTACTTGAAGCTTTGCAGGAGTTTGAAGGAACAGTTATGATAGTCAGCCATGACCGCTATTTTTTGCGCCAACTGGTTAACCGGGTTTTTGAAGTTGATCATGGCGCCTTAAACATATATGACGGCGATTATGACTACTATGTAGAAAAATCGGCCGAGCGCGGTCGGCCCCTACAGCAATAATTTGCTTTATTTAAGATGAAGGGCTCAAAATTTTGAGCCCCTTCGCTTTTATTTGTTAGAAAAAACGACGATTATTCTGGATTCCTGATCCGGTTAAAATGGTTTATTCTTCGCTAAAGCTTCGAATCACAGGCAGGAATGTGATGGTAACATTAGATTGCTTCGTCGGATAAAGCACTCCTCGCAATGACAACGACAACGAATACGAGCACGAGCACGAGCACGAGCACGATTAAAATTTCATGCGGCTTGGTGTGAGGCAAGTTCTTTTTTTAAACCGGCTGATAATGATTGACCGAGAATTGCTACCCATGTCATAACTTATTGCCGGTCAACACTTTTTTTGCTATTCTTAAAATTATAAAGAAACTTCAGAATAACTTGTTACCTTTTACACATCAAAAACCTTGGTTTGATTATACGGCATATGTTTTATCTCTTTCCAAGCCTCCGGTCTTTAAGCTCAATTCAACTTCCAATTATCCCGAGAATTCTGATGTTTTCCGTGATTTGGAAGGATTGAATGTTGAATTGAGAAAATTTAAATCCCAATGAAGCAAAGGGGCAAGCACAGAAAAATGGTTTTTGTCTCACATTGCCTTCGGCTAGTATTGTATGATAGATTTTTATCATATGACTTCCAATACAGAGGGCTTTTCCACAAGGCTGATCTCGCCTCATAAGTTCACGCTCAGGCCGGGCACACACAAACAAATTCTGCCAACGCAAAAAAAGCCGGCGCGGCTGATTTAAACGTTTGAAGGAGAATAATAGATGCGACTCCACGATTTCATCTTGACGAACCGTGAGCAAATCCTCACCGAATGGGAGACGTTTGCGCGCACCTGTGCGCCGGCAAGCAACACCATGGACGTGGAGAAACTTCGCGATCATGCGAACGAGATTCTTATGGTGATCGCTGCGGATCTAAAAACGTATCAAAGCGAGTTCCAGCAGGCCGAAAAGTCGAAAGGCCGCGCGCGGGATACCGACGAATCCGGGTTAACAGCAGCCGAAAAGCATGGGTCGGAACGGGCCGCGAGTGGGTTTACCGTGGCGCAAACGGCGGCTGAATATCGCGCCCTGCGGGCCAGTGTGCTACGACTGTGGTCGCGTGAATGCGGCGAGCTGAAATCCGCTGACATCAAGGACTTGTTGCGATTCAACGAGGCTATTGATCAGTCGCTCGCGGAATCCCTGGTCGAATTCACCGAAAATGTCGAGAACGCAAAGGAGATGTTCCTTGCCATTCTCGGGCACGACCTTCGCAATCCGCTTGGGGCGATCCAGACCTCAGCTGCGTTCATGAACAGCACCGGCAAGATGAACCGGCCCCTCACATTGAAGATCGCCGAATGCGCGATGCGAGCGACCCAGATGGTCGGCGACCTGTTGGACTTTACTCGGAGCCGGCTCGGCGGAGGCATCCCGATAAAACCCACTGAGGATGACCTGAGAAAGATTGTGCATAACGTGGTCGACGAGATCAGAGCTGCTCATCCGCAGCGGAAGGTCAAGGTAGATACGGGCGAGGGAGAGATCGGTCAGTGGGACGCAGCACGTATCCACCAAGCTCTCACCAATCTAGTGAGAAATGCAGTCGATCACAGTGCCCCGGAGTCTACGGTTAAGGTCGAGCTTAACGGAGGGAAGAAAGATGTCGCGATCATGATCCACAATCGCGGCAACGCCATTTCGGCGAATCGGCTGGACGGGATCTTCAACCCGATGAAGCCCAGCGCGACGCCCCTGAAGCCCTCAGCCGGGGGGCCAACCGGGAACCTCGGCCTGGGTCTCTATATCGCCGAGCGCATCGTGTATGCCCACGGTGGGCAGATTAAAGCGGAGTCTTCAGAAGCTCGGGGGACAACCTTCACGGTCCTTCTCCCTCGCACTTACGAAGGCAGAAGGGTGTCTGAATGAGCACCGTATGCCAGTGACCTGGATTTGCTATTAGCTGAATTTGTATTTGCCAGGTTAGATATTTATTCTTATAATTAGAAAGACTGGATTATATTTATGAGGTAACTTTTGTGTACAAAAACAGATTAGCGATAATTTTAACCGGATTGATTTTTTTATGTTCAGTCGGGCAGGCGAAAAATGAATTTAAAACCTGGCTTAAATCTTCTTATGAGGCAGTGCATTATCAACAAGACAGATTAAAGCTTAAAGATCCTAAAGGCGATGCCTTTTTAATTCGAAAACTTGATCAGGTACCTAAAAAACTTCTTGATGCTCTGGTAAAAAGCTCTTATCCCCAGGCCGAAATTCAAAAAGAAAAAGAACTTAAAGCCCTGGAGCAAAATAAAAAAGATCAAGCCGGATTCAAAATAGGAAAAACAAGGCCTATTGATGTTGATCGGCTGGTTAACAGCTTGCATCAAATTATACATGATTATTATCCTAATATTAATCCGACTATGGGCGAAGAACACAGATGGTCGCCCAAGGCGAAACGATATCTGATTTATGGTTTCTGGCACCGTTTTGGCCGCCATATTTTTAAAAAACAAAAAGAATTCCCCAGTCCGCTGTTTTTCAGGTCAAAGCTGTTTTTGCTTCTCGCCTGCGGATGGACTTCACGCTATGCAGTAACCGGAACCGAAGAAGCGCTGAAAAAAAGAATTATGCTTTACCCCGATAAAAAAGTGCAGCTGCATCATATGTTTATGGAAAGCTATGTTTTGAACCGGGGAAATCTTTATTTAACTTTTCTCACGGCCGAAAATGTTCTGGCAGGAGACCCTTATAGAGTAGATCGTGAAAACGATCCAATTCAGAAAAAGCTGGCCTATATTCGACACGATAATCTGCAAATGGGTGACAACTACGGTGCCTGGTATCATTTTTTCGGAATTTCAATGTACGCTCTTATGCGTTCAGGGGTCACAGCCAGGGCTGTAGCAGAAATTGAAAGTGTTGGCTCATTTTTTCTTGAAGGAGCCGACAAACAGGAAAATTATATAAATCGTTACGGAGCAATTTTTGGACGAAAATTAAAGAAAATGATTAAACATAAAGCTTGGCGTAATCCGCTACCAAAAGATGCCAGAACAGATTATATGATGCCTAACCCAGCTGGGAATCAGAAAAGAAACCTTCAACACTAATTTGTTATCCAGGTAACTCTTTGCCCTTTTCCCATAATTTGCCCGGTTCTTGCGGGTTCGACCCCAATTACGCTGTTATAGCTGGTTTATAAATTTTACCGGCACCTTGAACAAAATGAAATCATCTTCTTGATCTCCCTTATTGTCGACTCTATTACGACCAATTGAGTAGATGGTCATCCATTTTTTGTTGACTGAATAAAGACACTGTGATTTGTCAGATGCATATAGATCACGCGGTATTCTGGCCTGAGCCACAGCTTCAAAATCGGCTAAAGTTTCGGGTAGGGGCTCACCTTTTTTTCGACGGGTAAGGAAACGAATCAAAAGTATAGTGCCTTTTTCAAGATAGCGAACCTGCAAGTATTGATCATATGCCCTGGAAAAATTAGGCATTGTCATTGCTTCCAGAATCTGGGCCACCGCTTTTGCAGGACTCAGTATCTTGGTTATGCGAAATTTGCCCCTGTCAACGAGAGATCTGGTAATATGATTCATCTCTTTTTCAAGCTCTGCGGGGTCCAGGCGGTAGACGGTGCAAAAGTTCAAAACTCGTTTGTGATTTTCATTCATTATGTCGAAAGATTTATTTATAATTTCTGTTTGCTTCTCCCGGGATAAATTTTTTGTAAGCTTGTTCGTTTTTAATTCAGAATTGGATTTCTTCATTTCCTTTTTGGTAAAACTCAGAGTTTTAGTTAATTCCCATTCAAGGGATTCTGAAAAAGCCGGCTGCGATGTTTCAAGCTCTGCCATAGATTTTTCTGCATAAGCCAACCATTTTGGCGAAAACTCTCCCCGAGCAAGTGAACTCCAAAGCAGTTCTGAAACAGCAATTTTTCTTATGGCGATTGAAATCATTAAGTCGATAAGAGAAGGCGGTTCACCGCCTCCACGTGCAATTGAGTGAGCAAACCAGTTAGATAGTAAGAGAGTTTTAACTGCTCGTTGAAAATCTTTCTGTTCAAAATGGTACAGAGCGACCAGTTGAAAACAACGCACTATGCTTCTCGAAAAACGAAAATCAATTCCATTGGCCAACTTGCCTGATTTCAGTTTTTCTGGCGGAAAAGTCTTTGGCAGCTCAGCAAGGATTTTACCAGATTCTTTGTAAAGTTTTTCAAATTTGTCCTTATAAGCTTCATAAAACTTTTTTCCTGCTTCTGCCGGCTTGCCTGTTTCACCAGTTGTAAACCCGGAATTATTATAAAGTTTATGGGCAAACTTCTCCATTGTCAGATCTTCAGCCGATACATTCTGAAATTCTTTCATGAATGATGTAAGGGGTCTTTTAGAAGAGCTATATGCCGGCTGTGAGGCGACAACAGGCATGATTGGCAAGGCAAAGATCAGCACAAGGCAGATTATGGCATGCAGGGCAGATTTCAAATCGAACTTCCATGAGTTAATTATTTGCATCATTTTACCCCCGTCAGTGAGCTAATCAAAAAGTCCAGGCCCAGTCTATCGTAGAACAATTCAATCCATTCTCCCTTTTCAATAACTTGAGCATCTTTTTCTACATTCGCAATGCCTTGCAACGGCTCAGGCAAAAGCGATTTGATACCTGAAGTATCTATAGCATCTTTGCCAGGTTTTTCTAACTTAGATCTTAATTCGTTACGGGCATTGGAATCAGTTATTTTAAATTTAACAGCCAGATCAGTTTTGCTTAAAAGAAGCCGAATATTGGCAAGATATTTTAGCCTTGGATCTGGAAGATCAGATGCAGGAATATTTACACTGCCTAACTCTGGTTTCGAATTGGTGCCATGAACCGAACATTTTACAACACCACTTTGATTAATGTTTCCTGAAATAGAGTAATTGCCCTGATCTGGACAGATTACCGGGAAACGAAGGCATTTGCCGGCAATAAGCTTATCCTGATCAAGATTTTTCATTACCTTGCCGGTAGAATTGCCAAACATCCCACAGGCAGCCTGCAGAATTCGAATATTACCAAGACAGGTGTCCAATCTTTCTTTTTGGGTGATCTTCTTTGCATGAAGCAATAGTTTATCGATGCTAAATTCGATAGCCAGTTTCATCTTTTTGCTTTGCGCTGAAGAAATAAGTTCCTGCCAGCCTTTATTGTAAATATCTGCAGAGAAATCGCTGCCTATTTTTATTGCACCAGGTACAATTTCCACAATCAATTTCTCAACGGCAAAAAAAGTTTTGGGAATACTGAAACGAACCAGATTTTTCTGTAAGATCTCAGCTTCCGGGAAACCGGGTATAAGACTTTTGATTGTCTCGATAAGCTCAACTGGCTTGAAAGAGCCCTCTAAAATAAGCCGGGGTTGCATATAGTTATTTATTGAAAACCAGATTTTGCCCTGAGGATAAAAAATACTACGGGAATGGAGCTCTAAAATCGCTTCTGCGGGTGTTTTTGCTGTGATTAAGCTACCGGGAGATACGTCATCGTCATGAGGAGTGGGATTTCTCACGTCGCCATGCTTTGAACATATTATTTTATACTGATCATAATCGTATGAATAAACTCCATTAGAGGGACAAACAGGAATGTTACGAATATAACCTTCCTTTTTAAGAGTTTCTAAATCCAGGTGCTTGAGCCTGTCTTTATGATCCATATCATACATTTCAATAGCACCAACTAATATCATCCCACTTTTAGCGCAATTTTCAAATGGTTGATCATCTGTTTTTGCAGAAGCTCCGGAGGTTGCACGCTTATAAAAATGGTCCAGGAAGGATTTTGTGCCTGCATGCTCAGGCTTATTGATGTTTTTGAGACTATCGATAAAGTTCTTGTACAGATAACCCCAGTCCAAGTACCCTGCGACTATGGTTTCCTCGTTTAAAACTGACACACCATCTATGGCTAAAGCTTTGTGGCTGAAAATACTAGCTGATAATAAAAAAATAAGAATAAAATTAATACAATTTTTTTTCATAAGATCCTTCCAACTTGAAATTTACCATTTATTAAAAAGATAATACAACCGTCATTCTACAGTATCCCACTAACTTTATCTATTTATGCAACGAACTATTAATCGTTGTCCGAGACAGAATTCTATTAGTTTAATTCGCAAAGAATGGAAAAGACCCACACTGTATTTTATTGAGAATCGAGTTCTGCCAGGTTCTTTTTCTGGAACATCAGGAAGAAGGCTATGAATCCGACACCGCCTGCACAAATAAGATAGCAGCCAGGCAGGCCGATTACATCTGTAAGGCGCCCTGAGGCGGCCAGTGCAAGCGGGAAGAGAGCAAAGCTCAAGACTTCGACCAGAGCAAAAAAGCGGCCTTTCATATCAGGATCGACGGATTTCTGAAACAGAGAAAGAACAGCAACATTTACTGAGGTAAAACAGCTGCCAAGAAAAAACATTCCAATTGCAAATATCACAAAATCAGTAGTAACAGCAAAAACTGCGAAAAGAAGAGAATTTAACAATAAAGCTCTGACAAGAAGCCTTGAAGTTCGCACTTTGGAAAAAAGCTTTACAAAAAATATTCCGGTTATGACCGAACCGAAAGCAAGAATACCTTCACTTATACCAAGAGCCATCGAGCCCTTGACCATAAAGCCGCCAATATTGACAATTGCAGTTTCCAGGCTTTCGTTGGGGTTTTCGACAAAAATGCGGGCAACACTCATTGGCAAAAGAACAATTATTGGTACGACAAAAAGATTAAGCAAGCCGAAACTGAAAAGAAGACGGGCCAGAATTTTGTTTTTCCAGACATAACGAAAGCCTGATTTAATCTGAGTTATTACCGATTCGCCAGTTTTTTCGTGCTCGACAAATGGAATTTTCATTATAAGAATACAAATAACCGAAATAAGCAGACAGGCTGAGTGAGCGGCAAAAGCATGACCTACAGACCAGCGTGCGATTATCATTCCGCCGAGAGCCGGACCCGCCAGTTTGGAAATATCTCTGACAATAGTATGCAGCGCCATAGCTTCTTCGATATCTTTTTCTTCTAGAACTCTTGGTATTACAGTTAAGGTCGTAGGACTGTGAAAGACGCCGGAAGCCGACAAAAGTCCGCACAACCAGAACAACTGATAAACCTCGAGACTGCCTGACCATGCCATCCAGGCAAAAGTACCAACCAGACAGGCGCGAAAGAAGTCAGCACCGATAAGAAGAGTTTTGGGCTGAAGCCTGTCAGCAAGAGTTCCGGCAAAGGGGCCAATTATAACAGCGGGTAAAAAGCTTACGCTGGTGATAAGACCAACCATTGTTCCTGAACCGGTCTCCTGAATAATCCACCATATCATGGCGGTCTGAAAAATGCCTTCGCCGATAAATGAAACGAGTTGTGCAAGCCATAAAAGTCTAAATTCTGCGTTTTTTAATATAACATTTGCTGCCAATTTGTTTACCTGTGTATTTCTTAAAATGGTTCAGCTGATTATAATGAAAAATGAACAAAAAAAAAAGCCCGCAAAAATGCGGGCTTTTTTTTTCACTTAATCGACGTTTAGATGTATGATTGTGCTGCCATCATCAGCTCCTTCTACTCTGAGCACTTTAAGAATGCCCTGACGAGCTTTTTTAAATCTTTCCTGGAGCATAAGCAGGTCTTTATCAAGATTACGTGGGTTTGAACCAAAAATAATCAGGTCTTTTTCGAATCTTTTTATCATTCGTCGCAAATCTTCAATATCGGAAGTTGTCAGATTACATTTCTTGATAACCCGCCCAAAATTCGGTGCCTGGGCTATTTCTAGAACTGAGTTAGCAATATGCTGAACAGTGCGAACTGCAAAATATTTATCCATGGGGCGCATTCGCATTACACTTCGAGTAGAATGACTCTTAACCCAACCTTTTCGCAAAAATGTATTAAAAATTGAATGAATTTCATCATTTCTGGCAATTTTAGGTGAAGGATTTGATTCCCACATAATAAGACTTTTTTTAGATTTTAATTTGGGTCTTTTCTGTTTCCTATTCAAAGGCTCTGTATTTGGCGGGATTCGAAGAGAAATAGTTACCTGTTTATCATCGACACTCTCCGGAACAGGCAGGGTTATGGTCGAATCTGCGCCCACTTTGTAAGTATATATACCAGCCATTAACAACATAAGACTAAACATCAAAACGCTTTTAAGGCCGGGAACAAGCTTTTTCATTAATTTACCTCCGATTTTATACCTTGTTGCTGCATTATCGACAGCTTTTCAGGATAAATTAATAAAATCAGAGACAATGTTAATTTGAAAATACCGAAGCTGGTAATTCTCAATCAGTGATATGCGCGAGTTTCAAGACTTGACTTCGTAGATGGCCGAGGGAGTTCTTGTAAGCTTAACAAGCTTGTTTTCGTCAACCATAAACGAGTCTTCGATCCTGATACCGCCCCACCCCGGCAGATAAATTCCGGGCTCAACTGTAAAAGTCATGCCGGATTCAATGACATCTTCGCATTTTTTTGAAAGAGAAGGGCTTTCGTGCACTTCGAGTCCGAATGAATGGCCAAGTCCATGACCGAAGTTGTCGCCATAGCCAGCTTCTGTAATAATATCGCGGGCAATTTTATCGATATCACAGCATTTGGCTCCGACTTTAATTGCTTTGATTGCTTCAGACTGAGCCTTATGAACTATATTATATATTTCCTTGAATTTATCTGTAGCTTTACCGACAAAGATAGTCCTTGTCATGTCTGAGTGGTAACCCTGGTAAACAGCGCCAAAATCAATTTTAACCATATCGCCGTTTTTTATTCTGCGATTGGTTGGCTGAGCATGAGGACAGGAAGAATTTGGACCCGACGCAACGATAGTCGAAAAACTGGGGATTTCAGAGCCATTGCTCTTCATAAAATATTCGAGCAAAGCGGCTACTTCAACTTCAGTCTGGCCGGCTTTTATTTTATTCATTAGTTCGCCAAATGCATGGTCTGCTATTTTAAAAGCTTTTTTGAGCATTTTGAGTTCATCTTTTTCTTTAATGCGTCTCAAGATGCTTACATGATTGGCAACCGGTACAATCTTACCTTCAAACTCTTCTTCAAATTTTAAAAACATATCAACGGAAAGAGAACGTTCTATACCAAGATTTTTAATTTTGCAGGCCTTAACTTTTTTAAAAATAGTTTTGAGCAAACTGTCTTTAAAAACAATTATATCGGCATTATCGCCAACTTCTCGTTCACTCTGCTCCTCGTAACGGAAATCGGTAAAAAAATAGGTTTTATTTCTTGTAGCAAGCACATAACCACATGATCCCGAAAAACCACAAAGGTATCTTATATTTGAACTATCAGTGATTAAAACTGCGTCACATTTTTCATTCTGGCTGAAAATCTCTTTGAACATATTCTGTCTTTGACTGTAATTCATAATCATAGCCTCATTAAAAATTAGATTAATTTATTTTTTGCGGCTTAAAAAATCAAAGCTAACAGATTTTGAAGTAAACCTGGATTCTTTAAGCATATCAGCAGCCTTTTCATCAGGAGCAATCATGGTAACTGCCATATTTGACTCGTTCAAAACATCTCGAGCTACATTTTTAATATCTTCTTCGCTAACCTTAAGATAAGGCTTAATCGTATCTTCAGGCAACTTTGGCGGAACACCATATAAGAAGCCGCTTGCCAGCCGATTCATTCGGTTGGTAGTACTTTCAAGAGCAATCAGCATATTTCCTTTTAACTGCTCTTTGGTTTCTGCGATTTCTGTTTCAGTCAAGCCCTGCTCAGTTACTTTTTTAAGCTCGTTATAAAAAAGCTCAAGCACCTGGGGCAGGTTTTCCATGCTGGTGCCTGCGTAAATGCCAAAAAGCCCGGTATTTTTAAAAGAAGTGTGATACGAATAAACAGTATAAGCCATTCCCCGCTTTTCACGGATCTCTTGAAACAATCTGCTGCTCATCCCCCCCCCAAAAGCAACATTGAGTACTGTTAAAGGAAAGCGGCGCTCATCTGAATAAGAAACCCCTACGGTTCCCATTGCCAGATGAACTTGTTCAATGTCTTTTTGAAAAACATTGAAACTACAACTTGCATCGGGAACTTCAACAGATTGAGGAAGTTCGCCCCGGGGCATTGGCTCCAACTTATCGGAGACAATTTTCTGGAGATTTTCCCAGTCAAAATTACCAGCGACACAAATTACAAGATTACCGGTGAGATACTGCTTTTTAAAAAGTTCAACGACCTCGTCACGCTTCATTGAAGAAACCGTAGAGCTGGTGCCAAGAATAGGATTACCTATACTTGATTTATTCCAGATATTCTGGCCAAGTAATTCATGAATGATTTCATCGGGAGAATCTTCGTACATCTTGATTTCTTCGAGAATTACCTTTCTTTCGCGCTCAAATTCTTCTTCATCGAATAAAGAGTTAATAAGCATGTCAGCAAGAACCTCAACTGCCAGATCTATATGATCTTTTACCGTACGTGCATAGAAGCAGCAAAAATCTTTGGCAGTAAAAGCATTCAAATAACCGCCAATGCGATCAAATTCGCGAGCAATCTGCCTGGCATTACGATTCGCAGTTCCCTTGAACATCATGTGCTCGATAAAATGAGAAACACCGAGCATGTCTTCGGGCTCGTATAAGACACCGGTCTTGAAAAAGAAACCGATTGAAACACTTTGTACGGTATCAAATTTTTCAGCTATAATTCTTACGCCATTGTCTAATTTCTTTGATAAATAGGGAGAATGAGTCAAATTGAATCTCCGGAATTATTATTTGAAGAAGGTTCAGAGGCATTCTGGTCTTCTTCATTGGATGCTTCTTCTTCTACTATCGGCATAAGTCCCTGACTTTCATCAAATTCTTTTTCACCCTGTTTTTGTTCTTTTTCCTTTTCTTCTTTCTGCCCTTCCGGAGTAAGCTGGTGTGGAATTTCAAGGGAAGGTAGCGGTAGCTCTTTCAAGGTTTTCATACCAAAATAATAAAGGAAGTCCTGGGTGGTAGAATAAAGACGGGGTCGACCTATAACCTGCTTTTCGCCGGAAACATAAATCAATTTCTTTTCAAGCAGACTGGAAATAACGCCATCACTGTTTACGCCACGAATAGCATCGATTTCGGCCTTGGTAACCGGCTGCTTGAAAGCAACAACCGAGAGGGCCTCCAGGGCAGGCATCGAAAGACTTACAAGTTTTTGCCCATCAAGTCTTTGTATGAATTGCGAAACCCTGGCTTTGGTAGCAAGCTGCACTTTATCTTCAAGAACAACAATTTGAAGACCTGAATTCTCGTCTTCTTCATAAGACTTTTTGCGGGCATTAACAATTTCTGTGACTTTTTCTTCGCTTACTTCTAAAAGATCAGCAAGCTTTTCGAACGAAACCGGTTTGCTGTGAATCAGCAGAAGGCCATCGAGAGCCGAGAATAAAAGACTTATGTCGGGCTCTTCTAAAGTTTCCTGTTGCTGATCGATATTCTGAGAATCATTAGCTTGCTCCTCAGAATTTTCATAATTCTCAACCGGTTCAGCTTCTATGTTGGTTTCTGTTTGTGATTCTATAAAGTTTTTCTGATTTTCATTATCCATAATTTATGGGGGGGGCAGAAAATTAATACAAATCTGCCGGTTCCTTCCTTATTTGCTCAGGCTGCAGATTTAATTTTTTTCTTTCTCTGTTTCTGCAACCGAATAGGTTCAAAATTTTCATCTTGAAAAAGCTCGAGCTCACCGCTTTTAGACATTTCAAGAATAGCCATAAACGAAAGCACAACTTCATAACGATCTTCGGGCTTCTTAACCAGTTCTTTAAAAGTGACTTCGCCCTTGATCTTTTTAAGCATCAGCCTTATTTCATTAATTCTCTCGCTGATTCCAAGCTTTTCAAGAACCACTCTGTGAACCGGAGGGTTCGCGCGTCTTCTTATCATTGCATGGTAAATAGTTAACAATTCTACCGGTCCGATATCTACTTCCAGGATTTCTTCCGGCTGACGTTCAAACTCTCCGGCACGGGTAAAAATTCGCGAGGCATTTTTTTCCATATCACGAAGCTGAAGCGCAACCAATTTGAATTTTTTATACTCGAGTAACTTATCTACCAATTCATTACGAGCATCTTCTTCGAAGTATGCTTCGTCAATATCTTCGTCGTCGGCGTGAATGTCGTCGGTCTTTTCGCTGGGCAGAAGCATTTTCGATTTGATTTCAAGCAGAGTTGCAGCCATTACCAGGAAGCCGGAAGCCACCTCCATATCAAGAATTTCCATCATCTGAAGGTAATCTAGATATTGTTCTGCGATTCTGGCTACCGGAATGTCATAGATATTTATTCTCTGCTCTTCAATTAAATGAAACAGCAGGTCAAATGGTCCTTCGAAAACCGGTAATTTTACCTGATAACTTCCCATAAAAAGGCTGATCGCTCCTATTTAAAATAAAAAGCCCATTGTCTGGCGAACTTTTTGAATAGTTTGTTGAGCTATCTGGTGCGCTCTTTTCTCGCCATCGGCCAGCACATCTTCTACGTAGCCTTCTTTTGCTTCAATTTCGACTCTCTTCTGGCGATAAACTTCAAGCATTGAATTGAGTCGTTCAAAAAGTATTTGTTTACAATCGCGGCAACCAATGCCTGCACTCTTGCATCCGGAAGAAATTTCTTCCAGGCGATCCGGGGTGTAAATTTTATGATATGCATAAACTGTGCACACTTCTGGATCGCCCGGATCATTTCTGCGCATTCTTTGCGGGTCAGTTACCATCATCTGCACTTTCTTTTTTAAGCTTTCGGGGGTCTCGCGCAGATAAATTCCATTATCATAGGACTTACTCATTTTTCTCTTATCTATACCAAGCAACATGGGAACGGGCGACAGCTTAGGCTGCGGCTCAACCAGAACCTGACCGGCATTGGTATTAAACCTTCGAACAATTTCGCGGGAAAGTTCTAAATGTGGTAACTGGTCTTTTCCAACGGGAACCACCTCGCCATTGTAAGCAGCAATATCGGCAGTCTGTAAAACCGGATACATCAATTTTCCGAGAGAAACGCCTGACCTGGATTTACTGTCACGCACTTCATCCTTAAAGGTAGGACAGCGCTCAAGCCAGCCCAGAGGGGTCATATTGCTCAAAATGGTGCAAAGCTCGGCATGCTCATGCATCGCAGATTGTCTAAAGATTACTGATTTTTCGGGGTCGATACCGACACTCAACCAGTCAACCACCATTTCTTTGGTTATTTTGGCCAGATTCTCAATTTTAAGTCTGTCGGTAAAAGCGTGCCAGACTGCAGCAAAGAAAAAACATTCATATTCATCTTGCAGTTCTACCCAGTTTTTCAAAGTGCCTTCAAGGTGACCCAGATGAAGTGAACCTGTGGTTCTCATTCCGCTTACCAGTCTTTTCTTTACCATTTTTTGAATTCGCTCCTGTGTTTAAATTCTTTATTAATAATCTGTTGCATTTAAAGCATCTTCGGTAGCCCTCAGTATAGAAGAATCCGGGTTGAGTAACAAAACTTTCTTCCAGAATTTTCTGGCCTTGTCAATTCGATCGAGCTTATAATAGCCGACTCCCAGGTTGTAGCAGGCTTCAGAATAATCTGGATCATAATCAAGGGTCTTTTCCCAGTATTCTATTGCTTCATTATTTTTTTTCTGCTTGTCTTTAAGATTGCCAAGGGTGAAATAAACTTTAGGATCATTGGATCCTTTTCTTTCCATCTGGTTAAGAATTCTCTCTGCTTTTGCGTATTCATCCTGGTAATAGTAGGCCCGCGCCAGAACAACTCTTGTCTCGGGCATGAGTCGGTTAACCTGCTCATAGGGCTCGAGAACATCTATTGCAAGCTGGTATTGCCCAAGTTTCACGGCCTGAGCCGCAAGAGAAGCCGCCTCATCATAATTGTTTATTGCAGTCGGGTTAACCCTTGCCAGACAATCTGCTGCTGCCTCGTTCTTATATTGTTGCTGATAAACAGCGGCAAGCAACATCCAGAGTTCATTATTAGCGGCTGAGTATCTCGATGCGTTATTGAGCAAATCTTCGGCTTCATCATAGCGGCCGTAGTCGACATAAAAGCCTGCAAGTTCTATTGCTTCAGATGTCGACAAGCTGTTGGAATTGTTTTTTTCAACCAGCTTACTGAACTTATTAGAGCAAATAATTTTTACCGATGCATCCTTTAATTTAAAGATCAGAATGGGGTCGAGTTCATCATCGGCAGACACTTTAAAATAAAGATCCAGCCTTGACTGGTTTGATGGAAAAACATTGAAATCTTGCCTGGAGGCTTTTTTTTCGGGATCATCAGCCAGCTCATAAGTCTTACTTAACTCAAGGGTTAAATCTTGAACCGGATTAACCCTGAAAGTTATAATGCCCGTATTAACCATGGTAAGGTTAAGTCGAATTTCATCTTGTTTACCATGCCCCCCAAGACCTGCAGTAAAAGGTTTTCTGCTCATTTCATTTACGGTAAGCACCAGGCCTGAAGGATGCATAACGTCTTCACCCATAATAAATACCTGCTGAGCAGAACAATTTGCAATGAAAGTCAACAAAACGAAGACAACTATTAGAAAGCTTTTATACCTGCCTTTTCTCATGAAAAAATACTAACACATTATTGAATGGTTTAAAAATGTAAATTTCTAAAAATTCAGTTAAAAAACAACAGCAGATAATCGTACTCATCTGAACCGGGATCTACAGCTTTAATACTACACCTCGAGCGGGAAAAAAGCTCGGAAAACTGCTCTCTAAAAGGGTCAATTATTTCCTGTTCATGAACAACAGGTGGCAGTTCTTTACCTGTCCAACAGAATGCAACAATATCAGAATTTTTACTAAGATTTGTATAGCAGGAAAAATCATTTTGCTTACCAAGATTAAATGAATACTGATATAGATGATTTTTTATTTCTCTTCTTGCCTTTAACAAATCAGAATACCCATGATACCAGCCGTGAAATATACTTTGCAGTTCAGTTTCAGCGTTTTCTTCATCGTTGAATATAAGGGGGAAAACGGCAAGAGAAGAAGCCGGAGGATCTAGCTGAGCGAACTCTTTATTTAAAAGCTCCAGGTGCGGTTTTTTATTTTTTGAATTTTCTTCGTGCATACTCAGAACGTAATGCATTATCTCTTCCGGGCTATAAGCAGGTTTTCTACCCACTTTTCTATTACTGAGCCAGTAAGACATGATTGCATAAACAGCAGCCCAGAAAATTTCTCTTTGCTCAATTTTTTCAATTTCAAAAGCCACTTCATGCCAGTAAAACAAATAATCCAGCTGCAAACGGTCAAAAAGCTTTTCTTCCCAGTCTCGAAAAGGATTGATATCAATTTCAAGAGGTTTTTTAAGTTCCTGATTAAATTTTCTGCGATTTTTGGTAGTAAAATGACCTGATCGATTATCCAACCAGGTTCTTAGCAGTAATGCCTGACTATCGAGCGGATTGTTTACAATCATTGGCATTTCACGGCGACTGAACCAGTTTAAGGTAGAATAGCGGTGTATAAATGGAAAAAACAGTTTTTCGATCTGATTGATTTCTGTCGCGCTTTCAAGAATCCAGGAAGATTGCAATCTTATCATACTAAGTCCTCTTTATTCCGGCTTTAAATATATGGTTTTCCATATTTCCACCAACTCCGGATCAAAGTGCAAACCCGAGAGTCGTTCCAGCTCCTGACCTATTTCCTTGTTGCTTAAACTATGCTTTCTGTAAGGTCGCGATGCTTTCATTGCCGAAACGGCATCTGCCAGGGCCAGGATTCTGCTTCCATGTGGAATCTCTTCGCCTGCCAGCCCATCCGGATACCCTGTGCCATCATACTTTTCGTGATGCCACCTTATTAAAGCCGGGACCTCATCCAGAGGAAAGTTTTCGTTTTTAAGCTGTAATTCACCTATTAACGGATGAGTGCGTAAAAGGAATATCTGTTCATCATCAAGCTTTTCTGATGTTTTAAAGATTTCTCTTGGCAGCAATGCTTCGCCGACATCATGAAGCAAAGCGGCATAGGTTATACCAATGATAGTTTCCGGCGAAAGTCCAAGCTTTTCTGCCAGTTCTTCTGCTATTTGAGCCATTTCTCCGGCATGGGCGTGATCATAGGCTTCTATTTTATCTAAAATTGAAGACATGCCCCTTATATAGGCGATTGTTCGAGTTGAAGCCGGGCCCTGCTGTTCTTTGAGCGCAAAATATTTGTATGAAACAATCGTGACCAAAGCAATCAGAATTAAATTAAACAGATGTAGCAACATAATTTTATATTAAAAGCCGAAGTTAGCTCCTACAATATATCTGCTTTCGTTGTGAATGCGGTCGGGGGTATAAAAACCGAAATCAAAGCTCAGGCTCTGATCAAAAGTATGTCTTACCCCCACACAAAAATCATTTCCAGTATAATCTATGGTGAGTTTTGTATCAAGATCTATGTTAAGACTTGCTCCCATAACAAAAAAAAGCGGATCGACTTCGGTAGCGCTTTCATTGTATCTGCCAAAATAAGCTTTTTTTTCATTTTGATTCATTGCAACGTTTGTTCCAACTCCGAGCACGACTCTGTTACCGGGGAGTCCCGACAACAGCATAACCGAATCTTTATAGTTTTCATTTGGATCGATAATAGCAGCTACCGCCATGTTAGGCCTTACCTTGTATTTGCCGGCAAACACTGGATCAGTCTGAGTTGTATTGTGTCTTATGGAAAAATTTTTCACCACAGCAACCTCTGAATCATCAGAGAAAGCAAATACACCTTTAAAAGAAGCCTGGTCAAAATCAGAAGTGCCCGTCATGTGTAAAGCCGCCCTGGCACCGCCGGGGGGCAAGATATCAAGGCCCGGCACCAGCATGGTTCCGGTTAAACCGTTAACTGTCGCATCCGCCTTGCAAACCGCAGGTGCAAGAATTAAAGCAATAAAAACAATTAGTGAAGCAATATTTACTGCTTTACCAGTCTTCAATTTCTTCGAGCCTGGCACGTATAGATTCTGCCTGACTATGATGAGGGAAGCTTCTAAGAAATTCCTGGTAGGATTCTCTTGCCTTTTCATAGTTTTTCAGTTCCTTATCGTAAAGCTTGCCTTTTCTTACAAAGGCATCAGCAGATACATCGGCATAAGGGAACCTACGCGTTAACTCATTATAATAATTTATCGCTTTTTCTACGTTTTCGGGGTCTTTACGGTACAAGACTCTTCCGTCTACGACTCTGGTATTAAGGGTGTCGAGATCTTCTTCGTAAATTCTACCAAGTCTGAACATAAATTTATCAACATTTTCGGCATCGGGATAAGTAGAAATCATTTCTTCTAAAGCGCTGGCTGCCCCTTCATAATCCTTTTGGCGGCTATTCATTATATCAATCATTTTTTGATAGGCTCTTATACCAGTTTCCTGAGTTTCGGCCGAATCGACAGCTTTTTGATAGGCATCGATGGCTTGTTCATAATTCCCGGCCTGGGCATGCATATCTGCAAGATCAAGTGCGGCTTGCGCTTCATCTTCACCGGCTTTGGCATCCAGGTAAATATCTGATTGGGTCTCTATTGCGCCATTTTGAAAGCTGGTGCCAACTGCAAGTTCTTTCATTTTCGCCTGCGCGGCGGCATAATATGAACTATAACCATACTCATCTACAACAATTTGATAATTTCGGGCAGCTTCTTCTTTTTTGCCCATTTTTTCATAACAGGAAGCAAGATGAAAATAAACCTTATCAATAGACAAATAGCCTGGATGATTTAAAACGATTCGCTCGTAAATTTCAGCTGCATCAACAAAGTTTTTCAGCCTCTCTTCATAGAGATTTCCTAACTCATAAAGAGTTTTGGGTAATTCCGAACCGGAAGCGCCATCTGCCTGCAAACCGGACTTCATTGAATCAGCCGCTTCGCTGAAATGAGTCATCGCCATGCTCATTTCTCTTTCGGCCTGTTGCAGTCTAATTCTTCCGAGTTCTAACATAGCCGGACCATAAAACTTGCGCCTGGATATTAGTTTTTCAATTTCACCGACAGCTGAATCGTAAGCTCCCTGGGCAAGAAATTCTTTTGCAGCCTGATATTCAGGAGTTGATTCTATGGGTTGTGCCCACAAATTTTGTGCACCAAATACACTGCTAAACAGGATGAAAAGGAACAAAGGTTGAAACAAATCTCTTATTTTGAAATCAGACATGCATCCGCCTCCAGATTTATGATATAATTGGTTGTCATTCTTTAATAATATAGCATAAACTTAAAAAATAAATAAAAATACCGACTCTCTACTTATGAAAAAAAATGAACTAAAATACACACAGGATTTTGTCGATAATAACCTGGAAGGCGTAGCTCTCTCTGAGAGCGAAAGCGAAATGAATTTTCGTTTTCTGCCTCTGGACCAGGTAACAGCAAATCCTGGTCAGCCGCGCAAGGTCTTTGAAAAGCAGTATCTTGAAGAACTGGCACAATCAATAAAAAAAAATGGGGTGTTGCAACCGATTCTGGTAAGGCAAATCGGCAACAACTTTCAAATTGTTTCAGGTGAACGGCGTTTCAGAGCAGGTAAAATGGCGGGTCTGAAAAAGATACCGGCCGTCATCAGAAAGCTCGATGAAAAACAAACCATGCTGGCAGGTTTAATTGAAAATATTCAACGAAAAGACCTGAACCCACTTGAAGAAGCTCGAACTTTGAAAGAGATCTTGATGAATCATGGTCTTACTCATGATCAGCTTGCCGAAAGAATTGGTCGAAGTCGATCAGCTCTAACTAATCGCCTGCGACTCTTACAACTTCCTTCTGAAGTTCAGTTAATGATAATTGATGGGAAAATCAGTCCCGGCCACGCAAAAATGCTTGCGGGAATGAGAGACTCTGTTCACATAAAAAACTGGGCGAGAAAAATCATTAAAGAAGGCCTTTCGGTTTACGAAACCGAAAAACAGATTGCCCGTTCAAAAAAAGATCTGCCTGCTAATTTAGCCAAAAAGGATAATAAAACCAAAATGAATGCAGACCTACACATAAGGGCAGTCGAAGAAAATCTGCAAGATCTGCTTGGTGCAAAAGTTCGCATCAGACAGGGAAAAGCAAAGGGAAGAATAGAAATAGAATTCTACAACAAACAAGATCTGGAAAGAGTTGTAGAATCTATGGTATCAATGTATCTATAAGATAAATACGATAGAAAGGCTATTCAGAGGTGAGAATAAGATTCTGGGGTGTCAGAGGATCGATACCCGTACCTGGCAAAGAAACTGTAGTATTTGGTGGAAACACTACCTGTATTGGAATTACGACTTCTGACAATCAAAATGTCATAATAGATGCAGGTACAGGAATCAGGGTTCTCGGCCAGGAAATGCTCAAAGGCCCCTTTGGTGTTGGCAAAGGTAAAGCTCACATTTTTTTCACTCACTCACACTGGGATCACATTCAAGGTTTTCCATTTTTCGCACCGGCTTATGTGGGCAAAAAAAATGAAAAAGGCGAAAAAGTATTACAAGAATGTAACGAACTTATTCTATACGGAGCAGCGGATGTAGGTGAACGGCTTGAAAGCCCCCTTAGAGGACAAATGGATAATTATTATTTTCCGGTTGATTTGAACTATCTATCTGCTGAAATATCCTTTAAATCTTTACTTGAGAATCAGATTTCTATCGGCAATGCTCATTTTACTGCTGCAAAATTGATACACCCGAGCGGGGTTCTGGGCTACCGTATCGAAGACAACGGCAAAGTCATCACTATTGCAACCGACTGTGAGCACCCCTCTGATGGTAGCATTGATAAAAATTTGTTAGATCTGGCAAAAGATGCAGATCTTTTGATTTATGATGGCCAATACACTCCCCGGGAATATGCCCCCCACGAATTCAACCTCAAAGAATCGGGCAAACAAGGTTTTGGGCACTCGACACCACACGAAGGCGTAAGGGTTGCCAAAGCATCAGGAGCAAAGAGGCTGATTATAACGCATCATGACCCACTTCACACCGATGAATTTCTTTCCAATCTCGAAAAAGAAGTTCGTAAATTATTTCCAGCCACTGATTTCGCCAAAGAAGGCATGGAAATTGAATTATAAATTATGATATGATGTGCATACAATGGGTAGCGCATCTTTTCTTACTCCTGTATATCTCTTCAGCTCTATAAGTGCTGGCACCGGCAAGGCATCGTTACTTGCCAATTATGCTGTTTTTCTCAACAATGCAGGAAACAAGATTGCAGTAATAGATCTCGACTCTACTGCTCCCCTTAAATTAAGGAACTCTTTTCCCGATTCTATCAATCTGCAGGTTTATGACGAAATTAGCAGAAACGTAAAATATCAACAGTCGAGATACCAGAAAACCTTTTTCTTTACCGACACAGAGAAAATATCAATTTTTCCGGCAAATAAAATTGAATCGCCCGAGTCTCTTTTTACCGATGCGGCATTACGTGATTTTTTCATACAAACTCGTGCTGCTTTCGATTTTATTCTCATTAATTTTCCTTCGGGCGATAAATATTGTCTGCTTACATCCGCCCTGCTCGAGCAAAACCATCTCTGGCACGGGAACTCTCCAATTTCTCTATTCATTTCAAGACCTGACTTAAAAAGCTTAAAACTTCTCGACGGGATATCCAGAAAGTCTCCCGCTTTTATGTTTCAAACGAGAGAAAATGCTCTCATAGTATTTAACCGGGTTCCTCAAAGTTTAAATGAACAGAAAATTTCCGACAATGATTTAACCAGCTCTGAAATCAAAAAACTTTTCAATTTTTCTAACTTCTATTTTATCCCTGAAACAGAAGAATTCCCACACCAGAAAAACATTGCAGCACCAATTGTTTTAAAAACAAACTCTTTGTTGAAACAAATTTTTTCCGGTTTAAATAGATTTTTATCTTCAGGAATAACAGATGATGTTCAAAAAGCAGAACCGGTTCAAACGGACTTCACCCCCTCTCTTGATGGAGAGTTCCTTGATAAACTTTCTCCTTACCTTTACGAAATAAAAAAAACTGCCGCTGTAAGATTATTTACCGAACCGGAAAATATTCAAATTTTTCTTGAGGAATCTGAAGATTCCTACCAGATAAGGGTGCGCCTTACCGGGCACAGGCAACAAATTATAGGCATTAGTCGACAAATAAAAGAAAAATTTCCGGTTGCAATAAATAAAAAACCTGCCCTTCGAGTTTTTAAATATTGCTTCAATAGCAAGATTTTAAAAAAGAGTCGCATAACAGACAAAAAATTTGTACCAGAAGTAAAAAACAAACCCGTTTATCGTTTTGACGACAGGTTTTCAAATAGTACTTCGTTTACACCAAGAAGCGGAATCGATTTTCATCTCAAAGGCAACAACTACCCTTCCCCAATTTTCTTCAAATTTTTTCAGAAATTTAAAGAAATACCTACTCTTTCCCAAATTCTAGGTCTCGACTCAAAAAAATATGTAAAATTCTCTTATCAAGAAAAAAGTCAAATCTACTCTATTGGTGGAGTTACCCATTTTTTTATTCCCCCCGAATTTGAAATAAAAATCGAGAATGAATGCATATTTAAAGGGCAAATTTTTGTCGGTTTATCTAAGACTTTTTCTGCAAAAATCACCCATGATCTACCTGTTGTTATTGCTTATCCATTTCAATACGACCAAACAGATGCTGAGTTCTTTATCGAAGATATTTTTGCAAGAAACAAGAAACTGGAAAAAACAGAAGAAACAATTGCTGAATCAAGGCACTATTATTGCGCAGATTATTGTACCTTTTCCGCAAATCTCAATTCCTTCTCATCCAAGCTGTCGGATTTAGAAGAAATAACTGCAACCAATGAGCCACATCTAGAATTACCAAAATTAACAACTACAGTTATCCCTGAAATTCTTCCCCTCTTAGAAGATCAGGTTTCTGAAGATTTCGATGAAGGTTTAACACAAGACTCGCTATTCAAAAAGTCCGGTTCTGTTTTCAAACCAGAGAAAAAATTCATTCTTGCAGATAGTTTTAATTTTTTAGAAAGCAATAAAGATGCAAATACTGAATTATTTTTCTCAAACAAATTTTCTTTTCTGTTTTCGGCCCCCGATTTTTCCTTCGACCTTAATTTGTTAATTAATTTAAAGAGGAACTACGACGGTTCTCCTGGAAATTTCAGTCAAACTCAAGAAAATAAAAGGGAAAATTTTCTTTCAAAAGATTTTAATAAAAAAGAACTTCTTAATAAAAAAATTTCTTTAGAGTCTCAGCTTCTTGATTACAACTTCAAGTTTACCTTGTCTGCTTCTAAGGCGTCATACAAGATCCAGTATCTGAAATCCAGCTTGAAGTCTTCCAATTTCGACTTTAAAAAATTCTTTCCTTGTGAATTTTATACGCTGCCCATTTCAGAACAAGTTCCAGACTTTTTTACCAAAGAAACCAATCGACTTGACTTCTTATTTAACAAGCCCAACGAAATTTTCAAGAATATTTCTCTGGAGCTACCCCGCAACGTCGCGAAATACAGTTGGGAAGTTTTGCCAATCTATGTTTTACCGAACCTGGATCGGTCATATATTGAGCCTGATAAAAGAAAGCACTTACGCACAGATTTTATCACTGACTCAGAAGAAAATCAGCCAGACTTTACTTTGTTGAAAAGCAATATTTTAAAACTCAACAAAATGCCTAAATCCCTTATTAATCGAACTGCCATTTCTTTTAATTCTATTTCCAGAATTCCAGCTATAGAATATATTTATTTCACAGGCTACAAAAAGCCTCTAACAAAAATCGAACCGGAATTTGCATGCACCGGCCCGAGCCTAACTGAATCTGCTAAATTGAAACACGAATTCAAGCATGCCTGGAACAGCAGATTTGTGAGTCATTATGATCTTGAAAATTATGATGTTACAGATATCAAGGCTCCCAAATGGTTTGTACCGCCTCCTGTTATTTACTGTCTGCCATTCCATTTACAAATTGATATGCTCTGTAAACCTGGAACCAAAGATCAATTTGGTGAAATCATCAGTTTTTCTCCTTCTGTTTATGACGAATTAAATCAGCACGATCTGGGTTTTAATATCTATTCATATAGAATAAATTATTGCGAGCCGGAAATACCAAACAAAATTCCGCACCGAAATCTCATTTTTGAAGTCTCTATGTCATCAAACAACGAAAAAGAGTTAATTGACAATATCAAGTTGCCCCGAAAGAAAATAGATAAGCAAATAGAAAAGAAATATCGCGACGAATCAAAAAAAATTGTAGATAAGTTCATACCCAAAAATCCGCTTCCACAACTCACTAAAGGTTATCCCCTATACAAACCTCAGTTTAATCTGCAAGAAACAGAAAAAAGTATTCAAACGAACTTAACCGTCCCCGCCCCTGTTGCACTCGACGAACTTTACAAACATCTGTTATTCTGCCTGAACCAACAACTCAAAGCCCCACAAAAATTATTTTTTCATCCTCTTAGCATTAAACCAATCAGCTTTGAACTTAAACACGCCCCTTTCAGATTACACTTCAAAGATAGAGTATTTTTTGTAAGAAGAATTCTCGCCTGCAAACAGAAATTGGGCTCCGACATTGACAGAAAATCCTTTTCAATTGCAGCTATCAGCTACAAAGATCTTTTAAATCTTGCCAATCAAACCGGTAGAAAATTCAATACCCTTAGCAATAAAAACACTTCATGACCCTGAACAAAAAATACCATAACAGTCGGCTCATTTTTGATTTTCCGAGCCCTAAAGCCGCAAAATTTACTTCTGCAGATATACGCAGAAAGACAACTCTTGCTGCAAAATCTGTTTTTTCTGCTAAAAATCAACCTGTTCTGCTTAAATATAGTAGAGATAAAGCAAAATGTTTTTCGCGAAAATCATTGTTTTTTTTCATGCCATGCCGGCAGAAAAGCTTAACTAGATTGAGATTTGCTCGACTGAAACTTTTTCCTGTTTCTTACAATCAAGCTAAATTAATAAAAGAAAACAATACAAAATTAAAAGTCGATAAAAGACTTGCACTCTCTCACCAGATACACATAAAACATGCTTCTTTAAAAGACTTTTTCTTTTCGACTTTTGTTCAAGGCGCAAAACCGGATTTTTTTTCTTATATACCTCGCCCCGTTTTATTCCGGCATAAAAAAATCTGTTTGTCATTAATAACAGAAGGTGCAGATTTTGATATTTACCGTTTCAATTCGCCTGCAAGTTTGCTGTTGAAATCATTAAACTTTAAACAAGTTCTGCTAAAAGATTTTAAAACCACTGATTTTGCACCATATAAGAGTTTAAATTGCAAATACATACCATTAAAAAATGCAGATTATAATTTTTTATTTTACCGCCCCACAAGGAATGATTTAAACCTTAAATTCAAGAGAAAAGTTGAAGAGTTTTTTCCTGACTACAACCATCTTTCCCTACATAACTACAAGGTCGCCCCATCCAAACTAAGATCTAATCTGGAAAAATGCTTTAATTTTGATTTACGCAATGAAATAGGAAAAAATCTGGTAATAGAAGTAAATACCCGCCTGGCACCCAAAAGCGGCAAATTGGCTCCAGTTACCCGGGAAGACCGGGAGAAACTGAATTTCTTAAAAGTAGACAAAAAAAATATAGGCATCAAGCATTTTAAAATGCAACCTGCCAAATTTTCAGCCGAAAACGCCAGAATTTTGGCGAGCAAAAATATAAAAGCAAACAGACAAGACTTGAAAAAAATTCATAAAATATCTTCGGATTCCCAAAGACTCGAAGGTAAATTTATTTGCAAAACCAGAGCAACTGAATCAGTGCAAAAAAGTAGGCTTGCGCTTAAATTAAAACTTAAATGTTATGCTTTTAAAAACATAACTTATAAATACGAATCCATATTCAAAAAAATTAATTTACCATGTCCAGCAGGCTTAATAAACCATCCAACTTTTTGCGCAGATTACAAGGGTATAAAACTTAAAGAAAAGCCCATTGGGAAATATAGAATGGACTTTTTTAGAACCCTCTTCAAGCCAGCCCGCAATTGTAGAAAAAAAAACAGACTAAAATTTTTAACCCAAAAGCATGGTCGTTACTCTGCCCTCAGCTTAAAAAGAATCAAATTGCCGGCCTTGAAGAAAGCAGCTTATAAAACCGGTTACAATTTCAATCAACTTTGCCGCCAGTCAATTGAGTCAGGAGATTACAGATTCAGGAACTTTGTTCATTTAACAGGCATTTTTAAAGACTTTATCACCTTATTAGCACGCCCCAAAAGTTTTCTTATGTCGGTCACCAGGCTTTCATTTACCGAAATTGTTTTACCGATGCACAGGCGTAAATTAAAAGGTCAAGCCAGCAACTACTGGCATTTCTCGACCGGACTGCATAAATTCAAACCGATGAAGTCACTTGAAAATTACTGCTTTAAGCAACAGAATCTACAGGAACTTGAGTTTATATCTCCTGCCCCCAAAAGAAAAAGATTGGTTTGTAACAAAAAATTACGAGTTAACACCCCTGTTAACCATAGCAATTTGTTATTAAAAGATGATTTTAAAGCCTTTGAATTAAATCAGGAAAAGCCGCTAAAAGCATCGATACACAAAACTATTCCCGCTGTTTCTATTTTAGACGGATTACCAGATCAAATTTGCTCACTTTTAAAGCTCGAATTAAATATAATTAAATTTATAACCGGCGGCAAACTAAATCAAACAACCATTATTGAACCGCCTCCATGGCAATTCAGAACCAAGCCTTATTTTTGTGCTATCAAGCTTATGCCCTTTCAATTTGGATTTCCATCTTTCTGTATTAAAAAAATTAAGTTACTAACTCTGGATGAAACTTCCAAACCAGCTATAACTGATTCAGACGACTCCAGTCTGAAAATCAATTATTTTCATTTTACTCCCAAAACCAGAACTTTTAGATCTAAATACAGTCTTAAAGAACCTAAAAGCTGGTTGTTCAAAAACGATCTGCTGCGCCGCCTGACTAGAACACAACAGGCATATTACGGCAGCTCTTCTTCTGTAGATCAAAGTTTTTATTGCCCACCAGCACCAGACAAATACCCATTCAGTAATACCTTTAGACAGCAACGCCCGCAGCTTGAAAAACAAGAGTTTGATTCTTTTTTTGGAAACATGGCTGAAATCCGTCAGGATTTTCAAAGTTTTGCAACCTACTGGTTTCAACCTGAAGTTCATACAAATTTTACTGTATCAGAAATCTCACCAATTACAGGACAAAAGGTTACCCGCTTACTTGTAAGTTCTGTAAGTCTTGAGTGCAAAACAAAATCTGATAAAGAATTTAAATACCCAATAAGCAAAAGGAAATACCGCACCTTTAACAAAAATCTAAAGTTTAACCTTAAACATAGTCGAGCTTTCAAAACTCGGGATTCAAAAAATATATTTAACTACAAACCGATTTTTGCCTTTTATAACAATTTTCCTGCAATCAAGCACAAGATAAACATTAATCTAGAAGAGTATCAAACCAGATTCAGACAATTCTTTTTTCCTTATTATCCTGAATTTTTAAATAGAATAGAAAATAAATTTGCTTTTTTTAACATCGAAGAGGCAACTCAGACTCAAGATTTTGACCCATCTGAAGAGTTTAGAACCTCGAATATTATAGAATTCGCTCCTGTTGGAGTCGAATTTAAAACTAACTATGCCTGCTTATTCAGTCATAAAGTCCATTCCAGTGTTTTTTTTAACGAAGCCAGAATATCTATACCCAAACCTGAATTGCAAAAATATCTGACTGTTAAAGAAAGCAATTTAACCAGACTTAATTATGAATCTAAAAACCAATTTGAACTGACTTCTGCAAAGAAAGAAAAATTAGTTCGCACTATCAATTATGAAATCGGGCAAAAAATTTCCAAATTATCGCAAAGAAAAGTCATCAGATTTGCTAAAAAGCAAAAAATAAAATTGTATAAATTGCGGCTAAGACTCGATTCAAGAATCCAGCCTTTTAAAAATTTTGATATGACAGCAATTCATTGGGTAATTCTTCTAAGTAATTTCTTAAAAATATATCAGAACAAGTTAAATTACAGTTTAAAATCTCCGGTTCAACCTGATTATCCGGAAACTAATATTTCTTCTAAACTTACTTCCAAATTTAAATTCTGTTCAAAACCTTACAGTAAGCTTACAACCAAAAATCTTTTCGATAAAATTGACCAAAATGATTTAATTTACAGCATTACCCCCATCGAAAGAGGCGCACAAGCTTACAATTCACCCGATTTAATAAAGTCTTATCCCCGCAATGCTGAATTCAGCTTCGCTAAATTACCGCAAACGACTTCTTTAGTGTTAAAAGATCGCCTTTCTCTAATAAAAAAAGAGGCCTCCCCCATTTCTTTTGAGCCAGACCTACCTGAATCAAAAGCCATAAAAAAGGAAAATAAGAAGTTAAAATTATTCAAAATGGATGACAAAATAATTAAAGATTGGCAATTTAACAAAGTAAAAGCAAAAAGATCGGTTTCAAGCAAAAGTTCCTATCATCATCCAACCACTCCCGACTGGTACGATATAGAAATGGATAATCCCTCCTTTTATGTCGATACAAATAACAATAAAAATTCAAAAAGTATTTTTTCTTGATTTAAAACTGCAAAAAACGCTACAAACGTTGACTCTGTCTTATAAAGACTTTAGAATGCCATAAATATTGTGGGAGAAATTAAATGAATTTCTATACCTTGAGCGACAAAGGGAAAGTCAGGCCCAATAATGAAGATTACGCCGAGTCTATCAGCGTAGACTGGTGTGGCCCGGCGGGCAACACTTTTCAAGTGACTGCACTTATACTAGCTGATGGAATGGGCGGTGCTGCAGCAGGTGAATTTGCATCCATGCTGGCGGTGCAAACGATAAAACATAAAGTTGTAGACAACTTATTCAAAACTCTGCCCGAAGATTTTTTAACCGCCGACAAAACTACTTATCTGGAAACCTGGATTAAAAATTCCAACCTTGCCATATATGAAAAAGCCTGTCAAAACCCCGAAATGGAAGGAATGGGAACTACAGTTGTTGCCGGTCTCATTTATAGGAATTCTCTGGCACTCGCTCACGTTGGCGATAGCAGAGCTTATCGTTTTCAAGATGGAACTCTAAAGACACTGACTAAAGATCACTCTTTGGTTCAGGAACTTATTGATCAAGGTAAAATCAATGAAAAAGAAGCCTTTGTTCACCCCAACCGAAACATCATTACCAGAGCATTGGGAGTAGCTGAAACACCAAAGGTTGATCGGAAAAATATTACCTTGAAACAGGGCGATCTTATAATGCTCTGCTCAGATGGACTTTGTGGATTTGTCGAAGATGAAAGCCTGCAAAAAATAATAGAGAAAGTTTATAAACCAGAAGGAACCAATTTAAATGAGCTGGCGGAAAATCTGGTGAAAGCTGCTTATTTGAATGGTGGAGCTGATAATATTAGTGTTTGTCTCTATCATCATCTTTGACTCAAATTAATTAAAAAATGACAGAAAAGGCAAATAATCCTGACATTGGTCGCTTAATTGCTGATATTGAAACTCTGAAAATTTTTATTCAGAAATACAATTCAGTTATTAAGAGTTTGCCTGCAGAAAAACAGGACGACAGATTTTTCAGACTTTCAATTCAGGTTTCGGGAATAAATTTTCCGGAAATTATTGCAGAGCTGATTAATCTGCAACAACGCTTAAAAGAAAACCTTCCCGAGGAAAATTCAAATGTGGCAAGGCAGCTTCGCAATCTTAAAAGTGAAATTGCCGAAAAAGAAGAAAAAATAGAACAGTTTAAATTCAGCCTTGCTGATACTGTAATGGATTTTAAAAATCTGCAAAAAGAAAACAACAAGCTCAACGAGCAGATTGAAAAACTACAAAATGAACTCAAGCAAATGCAAATGCACAGCAAAGACTTGAGTCTTCGTTTATCCAATAGCGAAAAAGAAGGCAAAAAGAACAGTAAAGAGCTCGAGCAAGCCCGCAAGCAATTGAATGAATTCAGAGATCAGACTTATAGCCTGAGAAGTCATAATTCAGAACTTCAAGATATGGTCGACAATTATTCTCAGGAAATAGAGGCTCTTAGAAATAAACTCGACAAAACTTCTATTGATAAAACCAGATTTCAAAAACTTTCAGACAGCCTCAAAATTAGTTATGAAAAGTTTAAAAGCTCTCATGAGTCACTTGAAAACCGAACATCTGATCTTGAAGCCGATATCGATATTTTACAAAAAGAAAAAAATCATCTTAAAAGCAAAATAGACAATCTTTTAACAGGTATACCCCGCAACGTTGAATATTCACCAAATGAAAAGCATACAATAGAAGGCTCTGTCCTTGAACCGGCATCTTTCAGCCCCTACCTCCCCTTTTGCTTCCCTGAGCGCATGCCACAGATAATTAAATTTAAGAAACAGATCAAGCAAAGTTTTGCACGCAATTACGATAAAAAAAGACCGGCGCCCGTAAAATCATTTCCGCAAAATTTCAAAATACAAAAAAGACAGGTTCATACCAGAAAGTTTTCTTACAGACCCGACATAATTCATATTTTTCCCAACAGCTTCCCGCTGGAAAAAGAGAATGAGCTGCCTTCTCTTAACAAAAGCTTTCCTCTGCGGGAAAACATGGAAAAGAAAATCAATAATTATTCCTCTCTCGCAAAAATACAAGCCATATCTTTAGAGAAAGATGCAAAAATTTCCGAATTAAGACATCCGGCAATGGTTGCGGCAAAGCATATCAGCTTTGAAAAAAATCCTGAATTTGGAATTTTTACTTATTCTTTCGATCTATTACTTTCCTATATGTCCAGAGAACTTGTAGAATCACATTATCAAGAGTTAAAATCGCAAGAACAGCACTTTGAAAAGGTAGACAACCTGAAAGAAAAAACGTTAGAAACAGATATTGCAAATATTTTTAATGAAAAGCTTGCTTTCAGATATGGATACCAACTAAAATCTCTTAAACTTAAACAAAACCCTGTTGTTTTGCTGCAAAGTTTCAAACAAAGAACAGGTCTTAAATCTGTTCTTGAAACTTTTGGAAATACGCTTAGCAGCATGGTTGACAAATATAATATTTTTTCTGACAAGAAAAATGACAATAAAGATGAAAATCTAAAAATTTAATCAGAACAATAATTTTGGAGGCCGTATGAAGCGCACGTATCTGCAGGACGAAGCCAACACCCATTATAATCTGGGTATTGCCTATTATACCAAAGGCCAATATGAGCAGGCGATTTCAGAGTGGATTCAATCTCTTATCAAAAATCCACAAAACAGTGAAGCCAGGTTTAAGCTTGGTGTAGCTTATTACCAGCTGAATCGAATCGATGAAGCCCTTAAAGAATGGGAAATTGCCGTCTCACTTGACCCACAGAATTATGAAGTTCTGCACAATCTTGGTATTGCCTATTACAATAAAGGTGAAGATTCAAAATCAATTGAATTCTGGGAACAATGCCTGGAAATAAGGCCTCATGACCCCGAAATTCATTTTAAACTTGGTATAGCCTATTACAATCTTGGCAAAGAAGATCAGGCTATTTCTTTATGGGAAAAGGCCTCAAACCTTAATCCCGAAGATTCCGACATTTTCTTCAGACTTGGAGTTGCCTACTATAACAAAGGCCTTGATGACAAATCAGTTATAGCCTTTTCAAAAGCAATCGAACTCAATCCTAAGAATTCAGAAGCACATAACAATCTTGCTATTGTTTATTATCGTCTGGAAATGTTCCAACAGGCCATCGATGAGTGGAAAAAAGCTCTTGCGCTAAACCCCAGACAACCCGAAATTTTTAACAATCTGGGAAATGCCTACAGCAAGCTGAATCAACATCGTGAAGCCATAGAAATCTGGCAGAAGATTCTGGAAATAACTCCAGACAGTTCCGAAGTTTATTTTAAACTTGGTTCAGCTTACGGAAAACTCGATGACCTCGATAAGGCTATTGAATGCTGGGAAAAATGTATTTCAATCAATCCCAATGATATTGAAGCTCATTTTAACCTGGGTGTAGCGCAATATAATTCCGGCAACTTTCAGAAAGCAATCTCTTACTGGAATACAGTTAGAGAAAAGCGTAGCGAAGACGCCGATATCTGCGAAAAAATCGGTAACGCCTATTGCGGCATGGAAGATTTTGCAGAAGCGGCAAAATTCTGGAACAGGGCTATCTCTTATGTAAGTGATGACCCCCAGCTCCATCATAAGCTCGGTATTGCTTATTCAAAATTAAACAAAACCCAGGAAGCAATCTTCCAGTGGCAAAAAGCCATCGAGCTTGATTCAGAACATTTCGAAGCCCATCATAATCTGGGTATTGCTTATTACAATCTGCAAAGATTTGAAGAATGTCTTGACGAATGGGAAAAATCAAAGAACCTGAGCCCTTCAGACCCTGATATTTATTTCAAACTAGGCCATGCTTACAGACAAAAGCGCAAACTCGACGATGCTATTTCCAACTGGAAAAGATCTATTGAGCTTGATCCGAATAATCCGAATACTCATTTCGTTCTAGGTAACGCTTTTGACGAAAAAGGTCTTATCGACGATGCAATTCTTTCCTGGCGCAAAGTCATCGATCTTGCACCTAACGATGTAGATGCCCATAATAATCTTGGTATTGCCTATTTCCAGAAAGAAATGTATGACCAGGCAGTATCTGAATGGGAAGATGCAATTCGCATCACACCGGAAAACGGTGAACTCTACAACAAACTCGGCATTGCTTATATTAAAATGGATCTTTTTGACAAAGCAGTCGAATGCTGGGAAAAAGCTCTTAAATACAAACCCGAAGATTCCGACATTCTTTCTAACCTGGCAACCGCTTACCACAACCGGGAAATGTATGACAGAGCGATTGAGATTTGGAAGAGAGTTATTAAATATAATCCTCAAGATTCAGAAGCCAGAAATAAACTTGGAATCGCTTATTACAACAAGGGTATGTATGATCAGGCGATTGAATTATGGAAAAAAGCCATCGATCTTAACCCCAAAGATGCTGCAGCTTATTACAACATTGGAACCGAAGAATTTGAAAAAGGTAGAATTAACGAAGCAATTGCTGCCTACATGAAGGTTCTCGAAATCGATCCAAAATTTGAACAGGTTTATTACAATCTTGCTGTTATTTATGCAAGAAAACGCCAGTTCAATGACGCCATAGATGCGGCCAAACGCTTTCTCCAGTCTAATCCGAGTGGAGTTGAGGCCGACAATATTCGCACTTTAATTGAGCAATGCGAAAAAGAGTTATCTCAAGAAGCTGAGCTCTAAAAAACATTAGATAAAAAAGCTGTCTTATAATTCTTAAAAAGACTATAAGACAGCTTTTTTTATTTTAGAAATTTCCAGTTCAAGTGAACATATTCGCTGCCGGCTTTTCTTACGGTAAAAATTGTATTTTCGCCCTGCTGCCATACTGTTTTCACTGCTTCTTCATTTTCTTCATTTTCTTCATTTTGCCGCCGATAAAGGCTTTTACATTCAATCACCTTGCCCACCGGCAGCTCCACCTGGACTTCGAATTCATCATCAGCCACTCTGTTCATCTGCAAAGCCCTGGCAGGCGCGTCCCAATTGCCAAGTTCCGGACAGTTGCCGGTTAAGAAGAACCTGCTGTCAGGAGGTGCGTAATCTACCTTCAGTTTAAAATTAACCTTAACTGTGCCCCAGGCTTTTTCGTCGCTTTGCCGTTTTTGCCAGCTTCTAAAAGAATCCCGGTAAAACTCGGGCGGAGATTCGGGAACAAAAACTGCAGCAGTTTCTGGAGGCAAAAAAGTTTTGAATCGTTGTCGTTGAACCATTCCTGTCACGCCAGACAGCTCATCTTTAAGCAATGATGATTTATATAGCTTGAATGGAAAAGGAAAATCAACCTCGGTAGCAAGCGCACCATTGTTGAAAACTGCAACTGCTATATTATCAGGCGTTAAACGTGCAAATGCCAGTATATTTTTATCTGCATAAAGATGGCATTGCAAACCACGTCTTAAAGCTACATGTTCTTTACGAAGCTTGATCAGATTTTTAACGGCATAAAATACTTTGTTCGGCCTGTCAAAGATCATATCACTACGATTTTGCTCATCCGGCTTTTGAAAACCTGCCAATCCTATTTCATCACCATAACATAATACCGGAATTCCTCTTACAGTCATGAGAAACGCCATAGAAAGCAGATATCTTTTCTGATTTTCCCGGCAAAGCGAATAAAAACGATCAAGATCGTGATTATCGACAAAGGTTGCCAATAACCCGGCATCGGGATAATTACGATCAAAATAAAGTCTCGAAGCCAGTTTTCGACAATCTTTTTTTTCGGCAAAGACTTCTTTTATGCTGTAATAAAGAGGATAGTCAAAAAGAGTCGAGAAGCTGCCCTGCCGCCATATTTCATTCAATGATGCGGGGTTTCCGTTAAGATGTTCGCCCAGCAGTAAAAAGTTCCGGCCACCGGCTTTAGCCATCATTGTATTAAAGTCATCCCAGAACTCAACCGGAACATGTTTAACTGCATCCAGCCTGAACCCATCGGGCTGCATTTTATCAATCCAGTGTCGGCCAACGAGTTCAAAAAAAGTTTTTACAACGGGCTTATGTGAGGCAAAATCAGGCAAACCAAATATATTGTAATTAATTAACTGATTTTTATCATTCCAGTTTTTTATATTGCCTTTATTGTTAAACCAGCGAGGGTTTCTTTTTACAAAGGGGGCATCATAACCCATGTGATTAACGACCATATCAAGCAACAATTTCATTTTGTGTTTTTTCAAGTATTTTTTCAGCAATTCAAGCTCATGCTCGTCAGCAAACCTGTCATCTGTTTTCCAGAAATCGTAAACCCAATAGCCATGATAAGCAGAGTGATCAAAAAACTTTTTGCGTCGATTTTCAAAAATCGGGCTTATCCAAAGACCGGTTATTCCAAGCTTGTCCAGATATTCGAGCTTATCGACCAGACCTCTTATATCACCACCATGAAAGCCGTGGGGATCGTCGAGATCAACCCGATAGTCGTTAGCCTGGTTGCCATTATGAAATCGATCAAGCAATACAAAGTAAAGTATTTCATCTTTCCATTGCTGCAAATTAGCGGCAAACAAAAAACTTTCGCAACCTAAACAAAATATAAGCAGAATAAACAAATATTTTCGCATTCTGTTAACCTTTCATAGTCCTTTATATATAAATTTTATCATAACCTGTTAATTGCTTTTTTTTATTTTTTTATTTGCCAGGAATAGCTGAGTGCAAATCTTGATATTTATAGCAGGGTTTGATTAGAATGTAAGCTGCTCGATAAAGGACTAATAAATAATGAAAAAAACATTGAAGCTGTACCTTAAAAAAAACAAAGAGTCGGCTATTGCCGCCGGACATCCATGGATATACCGGGAAGCCTTGGCATCACTGCCAAAAGAATTACAGACCGCCGACATTGTTAAAGTTTATTCTGATAAAAACAAATACGTCGGATGCGGCTACATTGACCTTGATTCTAAAATTACGGTACGCTTACTTCCCATTGACCCTGATCAGAACATCGAGCATGGTATCGCCCAGCTTATAAAACAAGCTTTAAATCTACGAACCCAGTTTTTTGCAGACACTGAAACCAATGCCTTCAGGCTGATAAACGGAGAAGGAGATTTTCTGCCCGGCTTGATCGCAGACAAATATGGCGATGCCATATCCATGCAGATTTATTCATCTGGTTTAATACCTTTAATGCCTGTTATTGCCCAAACTTTAGCAGACAACATTCCTCAAATAAAATGGATATGGCAGAGAAACGAAATTAGACTTGCCCGCCAGGAATGCAGTAAGCTTATTAAAGGCAAAAAACTACCACAAAAAATAATTTTTATAGAAAACGGGCTGAAATTTTATACGGATCTGGTTAATGGCCAGAAAACCGGCTTTTTTCTTGATCAACGTGACAACCGGGATCTTATAAGAAAGCTGGCCAATCATCGAACATTTTTAAATATTTGCGGCTATACCGGAGCTTTTACAGTAGCAGCCGCAGCAGGAAATGCAAAAAATACGGTTACGGTCGATATTGCCCGCCCCGCTCTTAATGAAGCACAAAAAAATCTCGAACTTAACGGATTTTCAGAAAACATTAACGAACTGGTTTGCGCCGATATGTATGAATATCTGCAAAATCAAAATGAGAAATATGACCTGGTAGTTCTAGATCCGCCTTCAATGGCTCGCAACCGTAAAGACTCCAGAAAGGCGCAGCGAGCATACCGAAGACTCAATACTCTTGGCATGAAAAGAGTAAAAAAAGGTGGTTTTTTGTTTACCGCATCCTGCACCAGCCAGGTTAACAGAAACGAATTTTTCGAGGCGGTAAAAGAAGCCGCAGTCAAAAGTAAAAAACGATTTCAGGTTATAAAAGAAGCTTACCATGCACCTGATCATCCATTTTCGCTGGTGCATTCTGAAGGTCGTTATTTAAAAGGTATGCTCTTGAGGATTAATAACTGATGTCCAGCCAATTTATCGATGTTGCAGCTGCAGTAATTATTCATAGAGGCAAGGTATTACTTGCCCGAAGAACTGACGACAAACTTCACCATCTCTGGGAATTTCCCGGCGGAAAACTTGAGTTTGGCGAAACCGTTTCGCAAGCAGCCCAACGAGAAATTGACGAAGAACTCAGCATACATATCAAGCCACAGACATTATTATTAAGCCTCGAGCATAAATACCCCGAAAAAAATGTAAGATTGCATTTTATAAAATGTTATTTACCCGCCGAATACAAAGAATTTCTGGCAAAAACCAACACAAATCCACTTGTAACATGGTTCTACCCGGATGAATTTCCGCTGCAGGAATTTTGTCCGGCTGATAAAATAGCAGCAGGAAAGATTCCCTGGCAAAAAATACTTGAAGCGAGGAATAGAAATGAGCGAAGCTAATTTGATTCTTGTTATTAACCCTGGTTCAACCTCTACCAAGATCGGTCTCTTCAAAGACAGCGAAGAAGTAAAAGAGCGCGAATTAACCCATTCCCCTGAAGAGCTTGAGAAATTTTCTTCAAATCTTGAACAACTTGATTTTCGCCTGGAAAAAGTAAAGCAGGCTCTTGAAGAATGGCAGGTAAAGACCGACGACCTTTCAGCAACAATCGGCCGCGGCGGCCCTCTTAAACCCCTCGGGGGCGGTGTTTACAAAGTAGGCAATGCCCTTATGCAAGATCTTCAATCAGGCAAACTGGTAGATCATGCCTCAATATTGGGTGGCCTGATAGCTTTCAAAGTTGCCAGAGAAAGTAAGATTCCTTCGTTTATTGCCGACCCCGTATCAGTAGATGAATTTGAAGATATAGCCAGAATCAGTGGTCATCCTGAACTTCCGAGATTATCCTTATCACATGCTTTAAATATTAAGGCTGTAGTTAAAGAAGTAGCCGATGAAAACGGAAAAAGTCCCGAAGATGTTAATTATGTCGTTGCCCATCTTGGTGGCGGAATTTCTATTGCTGCGCATCGCAAAGGCAGACAGATCGATGTAAACAATGCGAACGATGCCGGTCCATTTTCGCCAGAGCGATGCGGAACTTTACCTTTAACCGGGTTGCTCAAGCTTTGCTGTTCAGGAAATTACAAATATCCGGAGCTTAAGAAAAAGTTTATCGGAAAAGGTGGATTGATTGCGTATCTGGGAACAGGAGACTGCCGTGAGATTGGCAAAAAAATAGATGAAGGCGATAAAGAAGCCAGACTTGTTTTAGAAGCAATGTCATATCAGATTGCTAAAGAAATTGGCGCAATGGCTACCGTTTTAAAAGGTGAAGTAGACGGAATTATTTTAACCGGCGGAGTCGCCCAGAGTGAAAAAGTCGTTAACTGGATTAAAGAAAGAGTTTCTTTTATTGCTCCTGTTATTTTAAAACCTGGACAAAACGAACTCAAGTCTCTTGCTCTTCATGCAGTCAATGCAATTAACAACCCTGAAGTTGCCAAAGATTACTGAGAAAGGAAAAAAACACATGAATTTCGCTGAACTAGATAAAAAACTGGAAACCAGGAAAATTCCCCTGGCAATTTGTATGCCCGAAGATCCTGACACTATTTCTGCAGCCTACGAAGCTACCAATCTAGGCTTTGTCGAATGTATATTTGTAGGCAATCAGGAAATTATTAAAAGTTTTTTGCCAAAAGTCGCACCGGGCTTCAACCCTGAAATTATTAACGCCACAACCCCTGAAGAAGCAGCATTTAAATCAGTTGAACTGGTCAGACAGAACAGGGCAAAAGCCCTTATGAAAGGCAGTATTTCAACTCCCATTCTTTTAAAAGCAGTGCTCAACTCAGAAACCGGTATAAAAGATTCCAATGTTTTATCACATATTCTGGTTTATGAATGGGAAAACAATCTAAAGTTCCTGACTGATGGCGGAATGATTACTCATCCCAATCTCGATGAAAAAATTGGAATTATAAAAAATGCCAAAACTATAGCCAAAAACCTTGGTGTAGAAGTACCCCGAGTGGCAGTGCTTTCAGCTGTAGAAAAGGTAAACCCCAAAATGGCCAGCACAATCGATGCTGCTATTCTTTCAAAAATGGGTGAAAGAAAGCAGCTCGGCAAAGACATTATCGTAGAAGGCCCCCTGGCTCTTGACAATGCGATCTCGCTTGAGTCTGCCCATCATAAAGGCCTGTTTAACGAAGTTGTCGGTAAAGCCGATATTCTGGTTGCTCCCGATATAGACACAGGTAATATTCTTGGTAAGTCTCTGCTTTATCTGACCGATGTAAAAGCCGGCGGTATGATTGCGGGTGCTAAATGTCCGGTAATTATGCTATCGAGGTCTGACAGCAAAGAAACAAGAATTAATTCAATTAAACTAGGTCTTGTTGCAGGCGATATAAACTAATTATATCTTTTGCAGATATCGGCAAAAGCTCCTATAAGGTAGCGTAAAATTTTATAAAGGGGGCTTTTGCCGGGCAATTCTGCCAATGCCGGGCCAACCCGTCGGTATAATCTAATAAAAACTCTGCCGGGAAAAGTTTTTCGTAAAACTTTGCTGCGAAATTTTCGCAAAACTTCGGTTACAGGATGTATTTCACCATATAGCCTGGTAGCTATAAAACATCCTTCGGTATCAGCTTGTTTATCTTTTTTATCCCGAAAAATGGAATAAACATCGAAACTAGAATCAATTTCTCTTATTCTTTCAAGGGTTTTCTGTGCTTTAAGAGGCTGGCCCGATCTGATATGACAACGATAAATCCCCGCCAAAGCACTTAAATTTTGTGGGTCAAAGGCCAGAGCATCTAGAAAATAGCTTAAAGCACTTTCTATTCTTGTCATTTGTGCAGGACTCTGAGGTTTTTCCTGTTCTGCTCGAAAAAGAAAATCCAATCCCTGTTTTAAATTATACTCAAACTGATGCGCTTCAATAGTCTTCTTAAGTCTGATTGCTCTGGTATCATGTGGTTTTGCCTTTAAAACAGCATAAACGCATGCTAAAGCGTCTTGATAATGACCCAGTTTCATTAAAGCATCAGCTTTCATGACCAGAAGAATCGGATTGCCCGGCTCAGTTTCAAGACCAAGATTTACAACTGTTATAACATTGTCATAATTATTACTGTCTTCCTGCTTTTTTGCCGCTTTTTCTACAGCCTGGCTTCTTTTACTGACCATGGCTTTCCAGTATTTTTTAGCTTCTACAACTCTGGTCTTATAAAAGCTGGTTTTTTCCTGATAACTCAGTTCTGAATAACATTGCACCAAACCCAGAATAGCCGACAATTCATGTTCTTCAATTTTTAAAATTTCAAGGAACATTTCAGCCACAGATTCAATATCTTTGTAATGTTTGTCCCAAAACATGCGCACATATGGCTTACTGTTTTCTTTGCCATGATCTTCGGGATTTTCTTCCATAAATCTGGAAGCTCTGGCAACAATCTGATTCCACTGTGCCCTTGCCTTGTCAATTTTGTTCTGAATATGCTCTCGTTTGAGATTTATAAGCTCGTATTTATCCCGCATAAATACGGGAACTTCATAAAACAGTTTTTTAAAAATATCATAAGCTTCTTTGATGTTACCACGTTTTTCTTCCAGGCGCCCCAGTCTATGAAGGTAAGAAGCTGTTTCTCCATAGCTTTTTTTAAATTCCTGCAGCTGCCGTTTGGCAACCTCAAATTTTTCCAGAATTAAAGCATCTTCAAAAGATGTATCAAAATCCAGCTGGGCATCAGTAAAAAATTCGTCTTCAGTATTATTTTTACTTTTATGCTCAGTCTTTTCATTCATCCTTAAATCCTCATTGCATCAGTTAATAATTTGCTGGTAACATTACAAGTATAATTCTATATCGGCTGATTTCAACGAATAAATGAGTTAAGCATGTTTGCCAAGATATTTTCTGCAACAATTTCAGGCTTCGACGCCTTACCTGTACAGGTGGAAACTGACATCGGTGGCGGATTACCAGGTTTTACCCTGGTAGGTTTACCTGATGCATCAATCTCAGAGTCAAAAGAACGCTTGAAGGCGGCAATGAAAAATTCCGGCTATCCTATGCCGGGCGGCAAAATTACTATTAATCTTGCCCCGGCAGATCTTCCCAAAGAGGGGTCAGGAATCGACCTGGCAGTTGCAGCTTCGATTCTTGCAGCCGAACAGAAAATAGACTTAAAAAAAATCGAAGATTTGATATTTATTGGTGAATTGAGCCTTAATGGTGAGCTGCGCCACACACGAGGAATTTTGCCCATAACCCTGCTGGCCTGCCAGAAAAATTTCAAGGGTGTGGTTATTCCTTCAGAGAATTTTGATGAGGCCATAGTGGTTCCGGGCATTAAAGTTTATTCTTTTTCAAATCTAAAAGACCTCATAGAAGCTTTTTCTGAATCGGGGAAACCCGAGCCTGAGAAGGGCAGCAAAAAAAACCTGAAAAAAAGTAACCAGAACTTTAATCACATTGAGCTTGAAGCCATTAAAGGGCAATCTTTTGCCCGTCGGGCTCTTGAAATTGCTGCCGCCGGAGGACACAATCTTATTTTCGCCGGGCCTCCCGGTGCAGGTAAAACATTATTAGCTCGAGCTCTGCCCACGATATTACCTCCCCTGTCATTTGAAGAGGCGCTTGATGTAACCAGGATTTACAGTATAAAAGGACTGCTCACTCCAGGATGCGGCCTGATTTATAATCGCCCCTTTCGCGATCCCCACCACACAATTTCAAATATCGGAATGATCGGAGGCGGACGAATTCCTGCTCCAGGCGAGGTATCATTGGCTCATCACGGTGTACTTTTTTTAGACGAGCTTCCAGAGTTTTCCAAAGCAGTTCTCGAAGTTCTGCGAGAACCCATTACATCAGGACAAGTAACAATTTCACGGGCAAATCAAACAAGTATTTTTCCCGCCAGTTTTATGTTTATTGCTGCAATGAATCCATGCCCCTGCGGCTTTAGAACAGACCCTCTCAAAGATTGTGTATGCTCAAGCAACCAAATGCAACAATACCAGAGAAAATTATCAGGGCCACTGCTCGACCGAATCGATCTGCAGGTTATAGTTCCCAGGTTAGCTCCTGATGAGCTTGCGGCCAAAAAGTCCGGCGAAACCTCAGCGAAAGTAAGAAAAAGAGTTGAAAAATCACGAAAATTTCAATTAAAACGAAATAAACGCCACAAGGTTGGCTTAAATGCAGCAATTCCAGCTAAAAAACTCGATAAAATTTGTAATCTTGGGAATGATGAAACCCGCCTGCTAATCTCTGCCGCAAGACGTTATGGCCTTTCTGCAAGGGGGTATGATAAAATCATCAGAGTGGCAAGGACTATTGCTGATTTGGATAAAAGCCTGCAAATCAAATCTGAGCACATTGCCGAAGCACTTCAGTTTAGAACTCAAGATATATTTGTCGGCAACAACTAATTGACAGCACTATCAGTCATCGGTAGCATTGTAATATTAAAGTATGCTTTTCAGAGGAGATGAAATGGTACATACCGATTTTTTAAAAGGTGTTTCTCTTTTTTCAGATTTAAATGATGAAGAACTTGAAAATATCAGTGAGCAGGCAGATGAAATAAAATTTGTTCGTGATGCCTATATTTGCAAAGAAGGCCAGCAAGCTGATTCTATGTATATAATTAAATCCGGCATTGTTCAGATCTTTTGTGATGATGGCAAAGGTGGGCGCAAAATTCTTACCCATCTCAAACTTGGCGAATACTTTGGTGAAATGGCACTACTTACCGACCAGCCAAGAAATGCCTCGGCAGTGGCCCTTGCTGAGACAGAATGCATTAGAATAAAAAAAGATGGTTTTGCAGAACTTTTAAAAACTAATCCGGCTGTTTGTCTCAGTATTATTAAAACACTTTGTAACAGGTTATCACGAACCAATCTGGGTGCTCCCCAAACAAAAAAATACAATGTATATGCAGTTCTTGGGCCCGATACCAGCTCCGGAAAAAGTCTTTTCGCCCGCAATCTCGCCCTGTCAATGCAGAATCTTCTTGGCAAAGAAGTGCTTCTTTACGACCCTAACCTGCGTGACGATCGTGTGGCAAGGCTACTGGGAATTGAAGAAAGGTCACATATAATAGATGAGCTGGTTGACCGCGAAAAAATCAATTATTTGAAAAAATATGTAGTTAAAGCCCCCTGCGGCCTGCTGACGCTATTGCCGCAAGAAAATGGTCTTACCGATATCCGCCTTAAAGAATTCCATACTTTCTCGCTTATGCAAACGGTGATGGAAAACTTTGAATACATAGTTGTCGACTCCAGCTCCATGTATACAAAAGTTACCAAAGAAATAGTTCAAAGTTGCGATAAAATTGTTTATCTTATTTCAAGCAAGAACGTTTCGATTGCAGGCTTAATGGATCATTTCGATAAAACCAGAAGAGGCTGGAAAGTTAAACCGGAAAAAGTAATTTTTGGAGTGAATCACCTTACCGATGATCCAACCAAAGAAAGCCTGATATCAGAACATGACCGCGAACGAATCAGTTTTGAAATACCATATAGAAAAGAACTTGAAGGAAAGCGGGAGCCTAACACTCAGCTTTTATGTCAGCGCCAGCCCGACCACCCACTGGCAGAAATTTGCCGGGATCAGGCACAAGCGATATTGTTCGATCAATCAATAGGACTTTTTCTTCCTACTTTCGACGATGAACCCGCAAAAGCTGATCTGGCTGGAAGATGGATCGAAAGCGGAAAAGAAGAGTTTGCTAAAACCCTGCACAATGTTCAAGCTAAGGGACCTGTTACCCGCAACGATATGGTATGCACGCTTCTAACAGGACAGAGTTCCAAGTGGGAACTAAATCAGGATGTAGTTAAAATTGTAGATTTTTCCAATCGCTTCAAAAAAGAGTTTGGTCTCGACAAGCTCTTATTGTCTTTAAACGATCAGGAAAGCATAGTCTGAGTTTCATTTCAGTTATTCTTACGGCTGTTGAAAGAGTTTGAAAGTTCGATTCTTTCAATAGTCGGAGGGTGGCTGTATAACCAGAAAACCCTGAACCGAGAAGGCAAGAGATCGGTTTTATTATCAAGAGCCAGTTTTTTTGCGGCACTGATATATACATTTTTCAATCCGGTCAATTGTAAGGCTGCTCTATCGGCCTGCCGTTCCATATACTGGCTTATTTGACTTTCTACAGGGGCAGTGAAAAGTTGAAACAAAATCATAACTACAAGAAAAAATGGAAGATTTGCCGCGCTGGCGAGTTCCTTCAAGCCAAACCAATGAACCTGGTGTAAACTTGGATAAATAAGTTTCAGCAGCAGACAAATCAAGAATATTGAAATAATACCGCTGGTGATTCCTTTGGCTACATGATTATGTTTCCAGTGACCTGCTTCATGTGCAAAAATCAAAGCAGCTTCATCGACAGTATGACTGTTAATTAGATTATCATAAAGAACAATGCGGCGATACGGACCAATGCCGGTAAAATATGCGTTTGTATGTTTCGAAAATTTGCTTTCATTAATAACAAAAATTTTATCTGTCTTCATATCGGCTTTTTCTGCAATTTTTAATATTTTGCTGCGCAACTCGCCATCTTTTAATGGTTTCTGCTCATAAAATAAAGGAGTAACCAGTACAGGAGATAAAACTATAATTGTGGTAATAAAAATTCCTGCAAAAACAGGAACACTTATAAACCATTTTTCTCCTGATATTCGTATAACCTTTAACAAAAGAACTATCCCCACAGACTGAATCAATATATTTATTATTGAAGCTTTAAAATACCTTAGAAACCAGCCTGACGAAGACAAATTGGAAAAACCCATACTGACTTCACGCATATAACCCATGTAATAAGAATATGGAAGACTTAAGAGCTGCATAAAGGCCAAAAGAAAAACTGTAAAACAAAGTTCATTTTTTAGCAGACCTTCTCCACAATAGTCGGTAATGCTCTGATAAATTCTCGAAAATATGCCCAGGCGCAACATCAGTACAAGTATACCGACATACAAAAAGCCATACACAAATTTAACCCAGAAGCCATAAAGGGAATACTCTTTTCCGCTTTTTATCTGCTGATCGGTAAAGTGTTGCTTAACCCGCGAGTAATATTGTGGATCAGTATTGCCGAAATACTGTGCCCCTAATAATAGCAGGCGCAAAATTATCCAGAAAATCAATACCAACCAGAAAATTTTTTCTATTTTTTCAGCTGTCATGCTTTAAAGGTATTTATTTTTTGATTTCAAAGTCAATATGTTTTAAAATTTCAATGTCTTAAAAGTTTTAATACGGGCTGATTAATTTTAATGAAAAAACCTGATCCTCAACTCAAAAAGTTGTTTGAGCGCACCATTAAACAACAATCAAGAAAAGTAAATTTCAGACTTGCCAATTTAAAAAAGAAAAAAGCAAAAAAGGGTAATTTCAATCGCATAGATTGCCATAAATGCAATTATTTCTTTATTACCTGGGAAAAGTCTACCCCTTATGGTTGCAGGGCACATGGTTTTAAATCTGCCCAGATTCCAAGCCAGGTAGTTTTTAACAATTCAGGGAAACAATGCCTCTATTTTTCACCCATTAAATAATTTTATTTATTTGTTTTTTATTAAATATTAAAATCATTTAAAAAAACTTCGAAAAGCGAATTCCGATCCCGACCCCGACAACCGATTTTTTAATGCGACAGGCCCTTTAGTGCAACTAATCAGCAGTTCTCGGTCAATTATTATTAGCTGGTTACAAAAAGTTCTGGTTTTATTTCTTTCTGTCAAATATAGAATTTAAACCACTGAGGCCACCGAGGGCTCAGA
>JBNJGH010000011.1:0-48766 GCA_051747585.1 Candidatus Rifleibacteriota bacterium | reverse complement strand
CTCGGTGGCCTCAGTGGTTTAAATTCTATATTTGACAGAAAGAAATAAAACCAGAACTTTTTGTAACCAGCTAATAATGATTGACCGAGAATTCCTGAAGACAAACAGGTTGGGGTTTGGTATCTTTCTTCGGGCTGTGGTAGCCTGAAATCCTATGAAACAAAAACTTCTTGGCCGAATAATTAAAAACGACAGAGTTAAAAAAGTGGCAGCAGCAGTTTCGGGAGGCTGTGACTCAGTTGCCCTGCTTCTTCTCTTGCGGCATCTGGCTAAGATGAGAGGGTTTGCCTTATCTGTGTTTCACGTGGATCATGGTTTGCGTGAGAGCAGTAACGAAGAGGCTGAGTGGGTGCAAAGGCTTGCAGGTAAGTTTAAGCTTTCATTTTTTAGTCGTACAGCAGAAGAAAAAGATCGAGCAGATATGAAGGCCGGGGTAGAAGCCTGGGCCAGGCAGTTCAGATATAATTCTTTTAAGCAGATGGCAAAGGAAAGCGGAGTCGATACTATAGCTACCGGTCATAATGCTGACGATCAGCTTGAAACTTTTTTTATGCGGTTATTTAAAGGTGCTTCGCTGCAGGGCATTGCCGGAATTAGAGCCTTTAAAACAATCGAGAACTTTGATTTGAAGTTGTGGCGACCGCTGTTGCAGATCCAACGTTCGGAGCTGGAATCTTATTTGAAAAACGAGAACCAGACCTGGTTGACCGATGAAAGTAATTTTTCGCAGGAATACCTGCGTAATGTTATCAGACATCGGCTTATGCCCGAAATTACAGATATTTTCCCCGGGGCTGTTAATAAGATTCAGCCATTGCTTGAGGACATTAATGAAGTGCAGATTGTCATTGCAGATTCAGCAGCAGAATATTTAAAAGATAATCTGGTGGAAGATAACAGACTGAAAATTTCTGAAGTGCCGGAAATATATAAAAGAGAAATTTTTCGCCAGTGGTTGATCAGGCTTGGTTTTGACCGGGAAATTTCCAGGTCTTTTATTTTAAGACTGGTGGATTTGTGGAATATAAATGCGTCTAACCGCCAGGTTGATCATAGAAATTACAGTTTTATAAGAAAACCTGACCTTATTGTTTTTAAAGGAAAATAAGCCGGAAACTATGAGTTTTTCAGGTAGATTATCTGGTCGGGATTGTTAATAGAGGCTTTTGCTTTCATTTTTCTAATAAAACCAGGGCCCTCTACTTCTATTTCAAAACCCCAGATCTCGGGCTTCAGGCTATTGCCCTCAAGTTTTAAAGTAAAGCCGGGCGAGAGCACTTTATTAACAATTATTTTATTGTCTGCAATTTTGCTGCTTTGTTTTAACTTCTGCAGTTGCATTACTATTGCCGATTCCATTTCGTAATCTGCTTTTAACATTATTGAGGTCTTTACCATACTTGCCCGGTGCAGTTGATTTAAAATCATGGCAGTTACGGAGACAGACAGAGTCAGTAGAAGGGCAATAATTAAATAATAAATTGTTCCGGAAGTTTTTTTCTTAAGGGTGAAATTAGTCAAGGCTTCCTCCCCTGAGTGCAAATGAAGTAAAGAAAGGAATTTGACTGTTGTCTGAAGGCAGAAGGGTCACCATAAGAAGGCGGTCCAGTTCGGGGTGTTGCTTAAAGCTGGCTTGCTCAAGACTGCTTATAAGAATTGTGCCTTTGCCATCGGCTTCTGTTCTGTACAGGTTTCCATTCATAAAGTTATAGCTCGATACCAGCTGGTCATTTTTATAAAGATCCAATCCATTTTCTTTGGTGCTGGCTTTATCAGCAACTCTTGTATCATTTCGTATGGAAGTTAAAATCATATCGTAGATACTGATTATGTTTTCTGAGTCTGGAGTATGGGGATTCTGTGAATAATGAAAACGGTAAACAGCCATAAGTGTTGTTAATACTATAGCAAAGAGAGCAAGGGCAAAAATAGCTTCAAATGAAAGTTCTCCACGTCGCTTAATAAAACTCATTCTTCTAAGTTGTCCTCCTTCTCTATAAGAGATGGCTGGGCAAGCAATCTTTCAAGAAAAACTTTCATTTCTCTTTTGTCCTGCAGGTAGGAAATATAAACCATGCTTTTATAAATCATGCCTTCGAGATAGTAAGTGTCAACCCGGCATTTGAAAGGTCTGAGGTGATTATAAAGGCGGGGATTTTCGCTTTCTTCAATAGGTCGGTTTTGTGGGGTTAGGTTGGCAAAGTATTCTGAAACCTGCTGAACAGAATTTGAACCTTGTACCACAGGTTCTGAATCAGTCATTTGCGGCAGATAGTCGGGATTTTCAATCTTATTGGCAATAATAGTTTCAGCAACATGGTGACATAGAAGGGTTGCAAGAAACTCGTTTTGAGTTTTTTCGGGTGTTGGTTGAGCCATTTTAAAAATATAAACAAGCGGATACATTGACGCAGAAAGAATTGACAAAGCCAGCAGCAATTCTAAAAGGTTTGTTCCCTTATTGATTTTCTTAGCCATGAAGCCATTATAGCATTTAGCAATAATTTCTCATTAAAAAATAAAAGAATTTTGCTTGAGGTTAAACTTTTTTAACCTGAATGCCGATTAAGAACTCAGGATAAGTAGCCCAAGGAAGGAGCGGGTATGGTTAAAAAAATTCAGATTATAATGGCTCTTGTGTTGAGCCTGTCACTGCTCACTGCGGTTGGTTGCGGCACCAGCAGCACCCTGCGCGGGACAATTGTTGGTACGGTTGTTGATTCGCAAACAGGAATCGGAGTTGCTGGAGCAACAATAATGACATCTCCTACAACCGATTCAGTTACTACAGATATTAACGGGGATTTCTCTATTCCTGATGTTGAGCCCGGAGTCTACACCGTTACCGCTCATGCAACAGATTATAATTCTAATTCGTTGACTGTTTCGGTTGATAGTGGCCTGTCGGCGACTTCTCATATCGTTCTGGTTTCAATGGGTGGAAGTTTCGCGCGAAATATTCTGCCGATATTTAATGTTAACTGTGCAATTACCGGTTGTCATAACGATAGTTCAGCAGCAGCCGGCCTTAGACTCAACAGCTATTCGAATCTTATGAAAGGTTCAAGATACGGCGCCGTTGTTTACCCTTACGATGCTCAGGGAAGTAAGCTTATTAAACGTATCAAGGGTATGGAAACACCTAGAATGCCAAAAGACAGGCCTTCTTTGTCTACTTCAGACCAGGGCCTGATATCAAACTGGATTAACGGCGGAGCGCGCAATAATTAATTAAATTTTGTTGCGAAAAATAAGCGTAAATTAGAGGAGTATTTATAAATGAAATTTTTTAAAGCCGGGTTTTTGTTATTTGGAGCAATGGTGCTTGGTGGGGCAATTTTTGCTACTTCAACATTTGCCGGGCCAAATTCCGGACAAGTTTTGAAAGTTGTAAGGCATTCCACTGAGTCTACAGAAAACATTAATCTGGCTAGAGTTAAGCCGGTTGAAGCCACTTCTGAAGCCAATCAGAAATTACTGCTGGTTCCGCCACCCAAAGAGCTGCCTTCCGCTCCGAGTCATCAAATGGTGACTTCTACTCGTGCATTTGCTCCATCAAAGCAGGTAAAATCCGTAAAGCCGAATAAGTCGGTCGTAAAAAAACAGGTCAAACAGGCATCTGCTCCTTCACCGGCTCAAAAAGCTAAACCCGAAAACCTGTTCTCTTATGTAAGGCTACTTAATTATGCTCCACATCCATTAAAAGAAGAATTTTTAAAGGATAAACCTCTGACTTTGAACGGCAAAAACTACTGGTTTGCTGTTAAGTATGATGAAGACTGGAAAGTAGTCGGAGACGAAGAGGGCTATATTAAGGGAATCAGTTTTGAAATTGATATGATGGAACGAAGCGGTAAAGTTCGTTCTTTAAAAACTCCTAAGGTTAAAATTAACTCGGCAACTATAAAAAAAGGTTTGGTATTAGGCATTGCCGAAGTTGCACCATACAAATTTACAATTTCAGTCGAAGAATTTAAGAAAAGCAGAAAAGGCATTTCAGAGCTTGTGTTTAAACTTGATCTGATTGGCTGATTTGATATTTTTGACTGAAAAATTGACGTTAAATTCGTCCGGGGGATAGTTTCTTGGATAATACAACAGTATTTGGAACAATATTTGGTTTTATTCTGATTGTAATCGGAATTAAACTTGCGGGTAATCTTGGCGCATTTATCAATGTCCCATCTGTGTTTATTGTTTTTGGGGGTGGCTTTTCCGCTTTGTGCGTTGGTTACAGCGGTGACAAGGTCAGAGCAGCGCTCGGAATGATCAAGCAATGCTACATTGCGCCTCGTGAATTTAATTATATGAAACTCACAAGTAACATTCTTATGACCGCAGAAGTCGCCAGAAAAGAAGGTATTCTAGCTCTCGATGCTCGTTTGGCCGAAATTGAAGAACCTTTTATGGCCAGGGCGTTGCAGATGGTAATCGATGGTGTCGATGTTAAAATTATTGAAGATATTCTCGATACCGAGCTAGATTCAAGAGCAGATCGTCATACCGAGGTCAAAAAAGCGGTAGACTTTCTTGCATCGGTTATTCCGGCATTTGGTATGATCGGTACCATTATGGGGCTGGTCGGTTTACTTGGAAACCTTGATGATCCTTCATCAATCGGTCCAAATATGGCTGTTGCTCTTATTACCACTTTTTATGGAGCGCTTGCAGCTAACCTGCTGTTTATTCCATACGGCAAAAAAATCGAAGAGCGAAGTGTAAGCGAGCAGCTTTATGGCGAGATTATTGCCAGGGGTTGTCTGTTTATAGCTGCGGGTGTTCATCCCAGAATTATTCAGGAAAGATTGTTGTCATTCATGTCAGAAAAATCAAGAGTTCAGTTCAATGAGCTCCATCTGTCCGAGGAGTTAGGTCAAGGTGGCTAAAAGAAAAGCAGAAGAGGTAACGGCACCGCTGTGGTTTGTGTCTTATGCAGATCTTGTAACCAATATGTTGTGTTTCTTTGTTATGTTGTTCGCTTTTTCATCTCTTGATTCACCTAAAAAGAGGCAGGAAAGCGAATCCAGGGACGAAAAATTCTGGGCAGCATTCAGTATTAACGCTGCTCAGGGCGCTCATCAATGGTTGAATGACGGTGGCAAGGGAATTCTTATTACGCCTGCAAGCCGCAAAAGCGAAATGCCAAAAATTGTCAGAAAAATTCGCAACAAACTGCAAAAAGTTTCAATGGCAGACAGAATTCTGGTACTTTCTAACGATCAAATGGTAAAAATACATATTCCTTCGGGAGTTTTGTTTGAGAGTGGAAGCGCAAGGATGCAGGAGGGTTCTGAGGAAGTTCTTACGGCTTTGGTACCTATTGTCGGTTCGCTAAATAATTTTGTTCGAGTTGATGGGCACACTGATGATGTGCCTGCCAATAATACCGTCTACCCATCTAACTGGGAGCTTTCTACTGCCCGAGCCAGCAGGGTTGTCCGGTTTTTTACCGAAGATATGAGGCTTGATCCAGAACGGTTTTCTGCTCAAGGCTTTGCTGATCAACGCCCCAAATACCCCAATGACACACCGGAGAATCGTGAAGCCAACCGAAGAGTTGAGATTGTAATTCTGGCAGCAGAAAAGAAGGTTGACCGTCAATTCCGTTGGGAATAAACAGCAATTCTCGGTATGCGACTATCAGTTGGTTTCAGAAAAGAAAATTTCTCACACGAAGTCTCAAAGCCACAAAGAAACAATTAAATGCTTCGACAAGGCAAAAAAAACATAAATTTTGAAAACCAGCTAATAATGATTGACCGAGAACTGCTGGGGGAATAAAACCCTGGGTTTACAGGTCTGAAGAGTACAGCTTTGTTCTTGCTTCTTTTAAAAGATTTTTGGCTTGCTGATGTAACTCTTTGTTTTTGAAACTTTTATCTGAAGCAAGAATTATGGGGCCAATAATTTTAATTACCTCGTCATATCGTTTCAGCTGAAATGCCGATTTGGCTTTACCAAGTATATATTCGCGATTGGAAGGTTCTGAAGAGCTTAATTGAGAATAAAAAAGATAAGACTTGAGGTATTTCTTTTCTTTAAGAGCTTTTTGCGCCATATCGGCAACTGTATTTTTTATCAGGATTCTTTTTATTGGGGCCTCAACCTCAAGAGCTACAGGTGCAGGCACATTTTTTGCCGGATCGAAATATTCTTCTTTTGGAGCTGACTCAGTGGGAAAACTATGGCCAAACCATGCTTTCTTAAAGGCATTGTTTGTCGTAACCGGGTCTGAGGATTCTTTCTGTGCGATTATTGATTGAGAGAATGGGCCGTAACGATGTTCAATTTCTTGAATTACGTCTATATAGCGTCTAACAATTGGGTGTTCGGGAGCAATTTTTGCCGCTTTTCGAAAACAAACGCGGGCTTTTACATAATTTTTGTTGTTGAAATAGCTCATGCCCATAATTAAGTTGGCTTGAAGGTTAGCCGGGCTTATTTTTACAGCTTTTTCTGCCTTGTTTATTGCTGCTTCGTAATTCCCGGTCTGATAAAGGCGGTCTGCTTCACGTAAAGTTCTGCTCAATTCAAGGGCAATCCCTGTTAAAGGGCAAAAATACAAAAGTAGAAAAGTAAAAGGTAATATTTTTTTGAACCATACCGGCATGGGTGTTAATCTCCAGCTGGGTTGTCCACGTTATTCCAGTCAATTTCTTCTTCATGAATAATCATTGGCTCTTCTTGTTCCGACGAGGGAGTTTTCGGCTGTGTCTGTGTCTGTGTCGGGTTGTCGGTGTCAGGAGTCTTATTCTCAGGCATTTGCATTGCCTGGCCGGCTCCAGGGCCACTTCCGTGCTCCAGATCCCAGGAATCTCCCTCAAGGTAGTCAGTTGGGGGAGCAAAGTCTTCCTGGTTTGCAATATGATTGTAAGCCTGATTTGCAGTTACAAGAAAAATGGCCAGAAGTATAAAAACCAGTGCCCATTTCCAGGTATCATTGCCTGTTGTCATTGTGAACTCCTCTTGAGTATGTGTGTTTGTAGCATTTTTAATTACTTTCAGAAGCGGGGAAAAGCATAACCAGAGTACCTTTTGCGATTCCCGAGTCTTTTAAAATCAAATCGAGAGATTTGATTTTTGACATGGGTAAATACTTTTCGGCGTTACTGAAAAATTGTCCCAGATTTCGATAAGTGGTAATAAACCTGAATTTTACCGGGATAATTTCAACCCCTGGCCAGTCAGACCCATCATCTACTTCAATTCCAATTGGCATACCGTTTTCATCGAGGGGGGGAAGTTCTTCTCCATCTTGGTAGGCCTGCGATGAGGTCGATGAATAACTATCTTCGTTTTTTCCTTTAACAAAATAAGACGGTAAAATTTCGTAATCTTGTATTCGCATATTCTGACTGCATTTAATTATAGAGCTAAGCAGTTTTGGTTCATTTCCCGGAATTAAAACCTTCTGGTTCCTGGGTTTTTCGACATAGGTTTTAACTTCTTTTTTAAGCTTGTTTAGTTCCTGGTTAAGCGTGTTGGTATTATCTTTAATTTGAATAATCTGTTTAGATACTTGAAGGATGTTTTTCTGAATGTCGGAAAGAAAAAGCAGTCTCCCAATAAAGAAAATAATTGCAACTGTTACAATTGAGGCTATAATGCTGCTGGTAAATCTATTCATAGCATTTCTCCCTTCAAGAGAAACTCGATTCTTTGTGCGGAAACTTTGTGGCTTTTCAAAGATTTTATTCGTTTGAAAAGATGTTTTTGTTTTAATACTTCGGTAAGTTTAGCCAGCATTTCATTATTCTGGGAAACTCCCCTTATTATAATTATTTCTTTGCCTAGTTCCTGATCAAACTGGTTTTCCATTCCCATAGATTCCTGGGCAAGCTCGCTGATAAAATCGCTTTTCTCATCTTCTGCATCGGGATTTTGGTTATAGCTGGAATATTGTGGTTCATTTTCTATGTTTTCAAGTTTTATGTTTTCAGCTTCAGTTTCAGGCCTGATAAGAACTTCTTGAATTTTTACATTTTCAGGTTTGCTGGAACCTATAATGTAAAGTATTCTAGCCATGCTGTTTTGTTGATGAATTATCGGTTTCAATATTTTTCTGGCAGCAGGTGAAAGTTTAACTCCGCTATCTGCAGCAGCTTTGTATTTTGCTATTTTGAGATTCGCCGATTCCATGTCAATTTGTGCTATTTCAAGCTCTTTATTGAGTTTCTTAAGTTTCTGGTTCAGATGATCCCTGAGATAGAATAAAGACAGAATAATTATTATAATTCCGCAAGCGGCGATTATAAAAGGCATGGTTTTGGTAAGCTCTTGTAATTTTTTTTCCTTTTTTTCTTTGTTGAGTCTCTGAGCAAAGTCAGTTTTGTCTGCATCTTCGTTAAAAAGGGTCAAAATTGCTCCGACTGATGGCAGAAAGGGAAGTAGTTTGCGTTGTTTTTCTTCTGCGGGCGAATTATCGCTTATTTCTGGTAAAATCGGGCTTATGTCGACCTGAGATGAGATATCGACAATATTAATTTTTGTTGGATTAAAATAACTTCGTTCAAAAGGTAGAATGTTTGGTTGTGCTGCGCCTCCACCCATGAAAAACACTGCATCAATTTGATTCAGCTTGCTTACAGCTCTGAAGTAGTCGAAACTGAAGCGAATCTTTTGAGAGTACATTTCTAGCTCATTTTCGGTTGGCGGTTGGGACATTTCGGCCATTCCCGATGGAATGAATCTGTAGAAGCGTAGATCGCCGGCAGAAAAAATTTGCAGATGAGTACCCGTGTGTCCAAAGTTAATTATGGAAAGCGCAGGCAGGCCTGTGTGGTCTACTGTTTCTTTAAGGGTGTGGGCCGTAAAGACCTCTGCATATATTGAGCTTACATTGATTCCGGCTTTTTCATAGAGCTCGAGAAACTTTTCGAGTAAATTTTGGGGAATCACGGCAAGGGCTACCAAATAAGGGTTGCTTCTAATTATCTTATAAGAAAATGTATATGGTTCTTCGCGAAACGATGGCGATAAGAGTTTCTTTGCTTCCCAGTTTAGTATTTTGTCTATTTGCTCAGATTGAACCTGCGCAGGCAGCTCTATTAATTTTACCTGCATTTCTCGATTAGAGAACAGTAAAGAAACTTTTTTGCACTCTTTTATTGGCAGCCGTTCTGCCAATGCTTGAATTTTTTCTATTAAATGATTGCGATATTCGTTTTCATCCGGGAACTTGTTAAATGATTGCAGACTTTCTTCTTCAATTGCAGCAAGCCGTGGGGTCGAGTTATTTACTTCGATGACTGAAGCTTTAAGTGAAGCGCTACCAAGATCAAAAGCTGCATATAACCCGTTAGGTATGTTTTTGTTCATGAGGCCTCCAGAAATTTTCCGGTTCCAGTTCTTCCGGGTTGTTGTTTAACTCCATGTCTAAGAAGAGTTCGCGTAGAAACCACCTGGTTTCCTTCTATTAAAATAGCCCGGGAAGAAATATTTAACTGATTGTTTTTAAGAATTGACTTTACTTCTACTCTGACCTTGCGCCGACTGCTTAGATGGGAAACATAATTAAAAGCGAATGATTCGAAAGCTATTCGAGATTTTGCCAGGCCTCTTTCAAGACCACCATCGGCTGCATGAAACAAAACAGCATCTATTGCACTTGATTTACTGGTGTCAAGCGAAATTTTACTTATTTCATAGCTTCCGGTAACTAGAATAAAGATTACTGTTGTTACCAGAAAAGTTAAATACAAACTGAATCCTCTTTTCTTTTTCGTAGTCATGAAGACCTCCGTCTGAAACAGAAGAGCCTCTTGAAGCTGTTCTCGGTCTTGTCGACCTTTTTATTTGAATTGCGGTCTTCGTAGATCGAAATATTAATAAAATAAGTATCTGAAGCATACTTATCGATTTTAAGTTTATTCAATTTGTATAAATCGGGAAAATTAACTGCCTTAAGAATATTAGGCGTCGAAATATTTTGAATTTCATTACAGGCAATTTTATTGCGTAGAAATACCTTGATCTCGGTTAAAAGGGCTCTGCTCTTAAGACCGTTTCGGATTGAATTATAGCGAAGGTGACCAAGGTCAAACAGTTGTAACAGACCAGCAATGGTTATTCCCATAATAAAAATTACAACAGTAATTTCGACCAGAGAGAAACCTCTATTTTTTTTATTCATTGTCTTATACCTCCCGGAAGGTATAAAAAAGTTTCCAGTTTAAATTGTTGCTCGCCTTTTTTCACGACACAGTTAATTCTGATTGTCTCTGTTTCATCAGGCGCAGTCCATATTGTTTTTAACCCCCAGCCAGGTTTTAAGCTGAATCTGGAGCCACTATTGGCAGGGCCTGGCGGCTGCTTGCCGTTTAATAAATCTGATTTGAGTAATTCCATTTCCCGTTCTGCCAGATAAGCTGACTCCGTTGAAAAGCGCGAATAATTGTCGAGATTGCTCGAGGTATCGAAGCCAATGAACATGGTAGAAATCGCCCCGGAAAGCACCAGCATGGAAATCAGAATTTCTGCCAGAGAAAAACCTTTTTTGTTTGACTCTGACAATTTGCTTCTATTCTTTATTATACTGCTGATAGAGCTCATAAATGCTTCCCTATAGTTACAGTTTGCAATTTATTTCCCGGCAAAAGAACCTTAAGATTAAGCTCAGGAAGAACTTTCCCTTCTGAGGTTATAAAACGATCTTTTTCAATTTTCAAACCATTGAGCAACTTTTTAGATGAAGTTGCAAGCTCAGTTATTCTTAGCTTCAAAGAACTTGATTGCTCAATGCCCAGAATATTATTGTAAAAGACCAGTTTTACCGGTGTTTTTCTCAATATCACTCTATGATGACAGGCTTTAAAAAAGCTGAACAATCTGTCGTTGAGCGATGCCATAAGCGAATCATTGGTAGCGCCCGCATACATCGAAACTCCTGTGGCACTTAAAATGCCGATAACAAGAATGACTATCAGAGTTTCAATTATAGTAAACCCGAATTTGAATCTGGATAAGAAAGATATGCCGCTTTGTGGAAGAGATAAAACCAGGTTCGTTTCGGAGTTAGCGTCAGCTTTTGGGAACCACCTTAAAAGGCGCATCGATTACCAGTAATGATGAGCGCTGTCTTTTGATCCGTCTGGTCCCATTTGTCCGTTCATGCCAATCCAGCGGGGCCCAAGGCGTATAGCACAGACAACACCGCGACCGCCCATTTTTCCGTTGGAGCCTATGATCCACAGGCCGGAATTGTCGGTATTATAAAATCTATAACTTGAACCGTTCCAGGTATAACCCCATCTGTTTGCTGCTTCGGGGCAGATAAACAATTTGGTGTCTTTGGCGATATCGTTCAATTGCAGAAGCGCATTGGAGTATTTCCAGCGCATATTGCCTGATCTGTCGACCCAGGCATATCTGTTTTTTCCACCATCGAGCTCAAAATTTTTGGCTTCCCACAGGGAGATAAGGCTCTCTATACCTTTCTGATTTGACAAGCACGACTTGGCTCGCGCGATGGAGGCAATACTCTGATAACGGGGAATCGCTATAGCTACCAGAATGCCGATAACCAGCACAACAATTAACAGTTCAACGAGGGAAAAACCTTTTTTTCGCATAGAGCCTCCACATAGATTTTGCGACATATACAAATATTAATAGATACTTTACTTCACCGTTTTTATTATGTCAAACAAAGGCATGTACATTGCCAATGCTAAAATTACTACGAAAATGCCAAGAAATATAACTAAAAAGGGCTGAATCAAAGAAACTATTGTTTCCAGAGTTGCTTCTAAATCACGTTCATAAATGACGCCGGCTTTTTCCAGCATTTCACCGGTATTGCCGCTGCGTTCTCCTACATCTGTCATTAGAATTATGCTTTCGGGGAACAGGTGCCTGTGTTTTATCAGGGCTTGCGAGATTGATTCGCCCCGACTTACGCCTTCTCTTATTTTTTTTAGAGCTTCTTTGTAAGTCTGGTTTCCCAGGGCTTTTTCAACTGCATGTAAAGAGGTAAGAATCGGGACTCCACATTTTAGAAGAGTGCCTAAAATTCTGGCAAACAATGAAAGCTCAAGTTGTTGAAGCAACGGGCCAAAAATTGGAATATTGATTAAATATTTTGCAATTATTCTTTTGCCCCTTCGGGTAGATCTAATTCCGAGAAAAAGAAGAACCAAGGCTATCATTATACCAATCAATAAAATAGAGTTGCTGGTCAGGAAGTTGGATACCAGTAAAACCAGCTCGGTGGGTGCCGGCAGCGATTGGCCATGCGATTTGATTTTGTCTACAAAAACGGGAAAGACATAAACAAGCAAAGCCCAGGCTACTACTATAGTGCTGGTTAACAATATGGCCGGATAAATCATTGATTTGACAATTTTAGCTTTTATTCTGTACATTGCATCGTGTATCAATGCGTATCGTTGTAAAACTTCACCAAGAATGCCTCCAACTTCACCAACTTCAACCATGGTGATGAAAAGGTTGGAAAAAACTTCTTTGTGTCCTTTGAGTGCTTCAGAAAAAGATTTTCCCGATTCAATTTTTTCGCTTAAATCTTTTAAAAGCGTTTTGAGGGAGCAAGCGGGTAACTGCCGGTAAAGAGCATGTAGACTCATTATTAGAGGGCAGCCTGCTGTTATAAGGCTGGAAAGCTGAAGAAGAAAAAAATTCATTTGCTTGCTGTTGATTTTCAGTTTGTGAGCAGGTCTTGAAACAAGAGACCTTAACGGAGAAAGAGCTATATCCAGCACAAAATAATTCCGGTCTGCAAGCCAGATTCCTACTTCATCGGCCGATTCGGCTTCCATGTAGCCTTCCAGGGTTTTTCCCCTGTTATCAAGGGCTTTATATAAAAATCTTTTAGCCATTACCCTTCTGCTCCAGCTCAGTGTCATGACTGATACGTCTTATTTCTTCGCTTCGGGTCAGCCTTATGACTTCTTCGATGGTTGTAACACCGTTAATCGCTTTATTTACGCCATCAAGGCGCATGGTTCTCATTCCATGCTCCATTGAAGCCTGCCTGATGGCACGAGCCGAGGATGACTGAAGTATCAGGTTGTGAATATCTTCATTTATAGTCATTATTTCATGAATTGCAGTTCTTCCGGCATAGCCGCTTCTTCTGCAGGTCAAACAGCCTTTGCCTTTATAAAGTTTATGACCCGCAAAACCAAACTCTTCAATTAATTCTGCAGCTTCGCCTTCGGGTTGATATGAGTATTTGCAGGATGGGCATATTTTTCGCACCAGTCTTTGCCCCCCGACTCCGATAACTGCGGAGCCAACCAGATACGGTTCTACACCCATTTCTATAAGACGGGTAATAGCAGATGCAGCATCGTTTGTGTGCAGGGTCGAGAAAACAAGATGCCCGGTCAATGCAGACTCTATTGCGATTTGTGCTGTTTCAAAGTCACGAATTTCTCCGATTAATATCACATTTGGATCCTGTCGCAGAATAGATCTTAGCGTTCGGGCAAAAGTAAGGCCGATTTCGGGTCTTACCTGAACTTGATTAATGCTCGGAATAAGGTATTCTACCGGGTCTTCAACTGTTGTAATGTTTATCTGGCCGTTTCTGATAAAATTGATTGCAGCATAAAGAGTCGAAGTTTTTCCTGAACCTGTAGGCCCGGTCATCAGTATTATGCCATTTGGTGCCAGAGAAAGAGTTTTGAATAAATCAAGCAGATTATCGTCGAAACCTACCTGGTCAAGGGTGAGTTGCATTCTGCTCTTATCAAGAATTCTAATAACGATTTTTTCGCCATAAACTGTTGGTAAAGAAGATACGCGCAGATCGATACTTTGGTTTTTTACTTTTACCTTGATTCTTCCATCTTGTGGAAGTCGTTTTTCTGATATATCCATCTGAGCCATTATTTTAAGGCGCGACAGCAGCTCGCTTTGAATTGTTTTGGGAGCTTTCATCAGCTCATTCAAAATGCCGTCAATTCTATATCTGACTCTTATTATTTCTTCATCCGGCTCGATATGAATATCACTGGCTTTATCGTTAATAGCCTGCTGAATTATAGTGTTTACCAGATTGATGATAGGAACGCTTTCCTCTTCATCACCGAGATCAAAGGTGGTAAAAAAGCTTTCGTCGAGGGTTACTTCAGCATTCTTTTCTGCGGCTAAATTATCTACCGCGGCCTGAAGAGATTCACTGGTTCCGTAATAATGTTTTATTGCAGCTTCTACCTGTGATTCAGGACTTATGCCTACTTCTACTTCGTAACCGGTCTGATAGTTGATTTCATCGATAATGAAAACGTCGAGTGGGTCGGCCATGCTTATCTGGAGAAAGTTTCCATCAAGCTTTACCGGCAGTAGGTTGTGACTGCGAACAATGCCTTCGGGAATAGTGGTCAATACTTCCGGCGGAAGCGTCATCTCATTAAGATTTAGAAAGGGAATATTCATCTGCCTGGCCAGAGTATTGGCAATGCTGTCTTCTGTTGCCATTCCGGTTTCGACTAAAACTTTTCCCAGGCGTTTGCCCATGGTTTTTTGTTTTGCCAGGGCTTCCTGAAGTTGCTCGGAATCGATCAGACCGGCTTCAACCAGTATATCTCCAAGTCTCTTTCTCTGTTGGTTAGGTCTTTTAGCTTGCATTTGCAGCAGATCCTGTATTTATCTTTTCCAGAAGCATTTTCTGGCAGTTTCATAGCTGGGATTTATTTCAAGAGCTTTGCGAAACATCAGCATTGCTTCTGTTTTGAGGCCTTTGGCTTCAAGAGCCTGTCCAAGCTTGTAATAGCCGTCGGCAAACCCGGGAAACTTCTGTACATGTTTCCTTAGTTGCCGAATTAGCTCTTCAACCAGTTCGGGGTTATCAAAAAGAACCGACATTTCGTAATTGTATACTTCGGCATCGTGTGCCTGGTATTCGGCAAAAAACAAAGCTATTACTTTTTTATAGTCTTTAAGAGCTTCTTCAATTTTGCCTAGAGCTTCTAAAATATGGGCGCGTTCATTTAAAGCCTCGCGATATCTCGGATTTATTTCTAAAGCTTTTTCTAGCATTTTACAGGCTAAATCGAGATTGCCAATGCTCCTGTGGGCGAGGCCAAGGTTGAAATAGGCATCGGGCCAGTTGCATTGTTCGATAACTTTTTGGAAAGATTCTACGGCTTCTTCATACCTACCTGAATTAAGAAGCGCTTTGCCCATATAGTTCAGATATTCGCTTGAGGGCTCCTGGTCTATACAGATTTTATATTCTTTTACTGCTTGTTCAAGCTGACCATTTTTTGCAAGGGCATTGGCAAGACTACAGCGAAGATGGTGATTTTCGGGGGAGTTGTCCAGTTTTTTGCGTGTTTCTGAAATGAACTCTTCTAAAAGACCATCGCTGTAATATGACCTGGATCGGGAAACAGGCTCAATCATTATCAGCCTGCTCTGATTTGAATTTTAATTCAGGAAGGTTGTCTGCCGAAGTGCCGGGCTTACTGGTGTCTTTCACCCCTCCCAGTCGAGGTTCGGGGGTGCCCGGAACCTCAGGTAAAGGTGGGCTTACCATATTTGCTGGTTCGTCTTCCTCGCTGCTTTGGTCAGTCTTTTTTTCTACTTTTTCCTTTTTGTCGTCTTCGGGTTTGACCCAGTTTCTATATTCCTCTTCCGGACCAGCTGGAGAGAAATATTGTAAAAATTTTACTATATCGGCTGAATCATTTAGATACTCATGAAAAGCCTTGGGTGGAATCCATGCCGTGCTACCGGGCCCCATTGTCTTTACTTGATCACCAATGCGCAAAGTCAGGTTGCCTTCGAGTACATGAACAATTTCAGTTACAAATACATGGCGGTGACTTTTTATATGAGCGCCGGGAAGATATGTCAGGTGAACCATCGAAGAAATCGAAGGCCCGACTTTGGCGGGATCTACCAGAATTTTTGCCCCGATTCTTTTGTCGGGGGAAGTGTGGTATTCTGCTTCATCAAAAGCGAAAAAATGGTGCGATTGTGATTCAGACTTCCCTTTATTATCTGCCGACAAAAGAACGCCGCTGGCTAGAAACATGAAAAATATTGTAGTTATTGTTATTATACGAACTTTAAACAGGATATTCATGCAATGATTTTAGCTTGAATGTAATACCTTGTCAAGGCGCATTTAATTGACTTTAACAGCTAATTTCATTAGTATAAGGTTTACACTGTATTTATTATGTATATTTATTCAAGCTTTGCTAGAACCGCGATTGTAATAGTTAGTCTCCTGCTGCTGGTCAGTATGGTTGCAGGTTGCTGTACGAAGGGCGATGAGACCGTAACCCGAAGAGGTCGTTTAAAAGAGCTTAAGGTTAAATCTGCAGCTTTAAATAAGCCTGAAGGGAAAAAAGGGGTGGCGGAAAATTTGCCGAAATTTCGCAAGAAGAAATCGCTGAGCCCGGAAGAATTGAAAATAAAAAAAGAAAAAACACGCAACTATAAAAGGCTTGAATATGCTTATTCAATGTTGATGAAGTCTAATCCTCAGGGGGCGCTCAGAGAAATAGAAAGACTACAAATGGATATTAGAGATGATAAATATCTGGAGTTAAAAACCTGGTATCTTTCTGCAATGATCTATCATAAGATGGGTAAAATCAGTAGAAGAAAACGAGCTATGCGAAAAATGCTTGAAATCATGCAGGCACTGCAAAAGGATCCTAGATTTAAGAAAGCCTTCGAAGAAGGTAAAAGTACGCAGGATATTATAGAAATGGCAAAACAGAGCGGAGGAGATAAATATGCAGAATTTGCAGAATAAGCAGAAAGGTTCGGTTTTTCTCCTTGCTGTCACTGCTATGACGGTGCTTTTTATTCTTGGCTTTTCTTTGACCTTTTTTACGGGCTCTGAAGACTATGCTTCGGCAATGTCTTATGAGTCAGAGGTTGCGTTTAACCTTGCTGAATCGGCTATTGAAGAGTTCGTTGCCAGGTTGAAAAATTCCTTGAACCATGACGATGCCAACAACCAACTCTACAAGGTGCTTCGCGCACACAACACGGATGTTTCTGAAGCAATTCCGCTTAAAGCCGATCAGGTTGCTCGCCTTACTGCCTATACGCGTGAAACGGCCCGACAAATTTATAGCATTCAGTTTGATAGAGACATGGTTGAGTCGGATGATTTTATTGTCGAAGCCGAAATAAAGCTTGAGCATATTAATGCTGTTGAAGCTAAGAGTGGAGAAAAGGTTCTTTATAAATTGAAAAAAGACCTTAAAGAAAAGCAGGGGGAGCTTACCGTTGTTGCTAATGTTACTTATAAAGGTCATACAGCCAAGGTCTCTCTGGAATTTCTCGTAAGGGTAGTAAAAAGTTTTGTTCCTCCCTTTAATTATTTTACTCTTTTTGTCAAAGATGGCAGCGTTTATGGTGGTTCACATTTTAATACCTATGAATCTTCGGTCAGTCAGAAAAACAAGCTTAGACTGGATAACGGCTGGAACGCCATAAAAAAAGATTTTAATCCTGCTTTAAGTTATGATGACTGGGAAAAAGATCTCGCACAGTTGGGTAACGATGCCTTAACCCCCCCCGGCAGAGTCTATATGGGCCAGGAACTAAATTCGCTCATGAGAGCCGGGCCCGCTGTTTTAGTGAGACCTACCAACGGAGCCAAACTTTTGTTTGGTGATAATCTTGATCCAAATGACCAGCTTTTTACTCAGATGAATGCTCAGGAAAATTTTTATTTGCGTTTTGACGTGCCCTGGATGGGCTTGAAAGATTATGTCAAAGACTTTATGGAGCTGCAGGGGCAGAAAAAAACAGAAAAAGGAAAGCTTTTAAAGTTTCTGACCGGTAGCAAATGGAACAATAAAGCTAAAATTCGTCTTTTTAACCTTGGAGCAGGGGATGAGCTTACTGAAGCTACTACCAATGGGCCTCCCTCTTTTATTAACTGTTTTCAAAGTTATACTGTTCATACCGGCCAGCTTATAAGTCAGACTCCGGGCGGAAGAAACTCAAACGAAGGTGAAATGAAATATCGTCTTATGCCTGAATTGAATCGCAGCGGTCTTGACGTCTTTGGTAGTGCGCCTCCGAGTCCGCCACTTGCTCCCCTGGGCGGAGCGGATTTTTCCAAGCTTTCTCCGACGCTTGTTTATGGACCGGCAATGCGGCAATATTTCAGAGCGGTTCAGATCCATCCTGAGGGCGGGGAGCCTTTTGAGCTGCCGTTCCTCTCTAAGGACAGTCCCGTTCTTTCGATGTTTCCAGATATTAAAGATGGCACCAATCTTACTGCAACTCAGGCCCGCGATATTTTTGAAATGGCGGGTGTTACTGAGCCATTTTGCCAAAAAATACATAAAAACTGGGATCTTTTGCCTGACGAAATGAAAGAGCTTAAAAATTATGCAAATTTCATGAGTGACTCGGGGGTTGAACTTTATAACCGTGGTTTGGCTAACTTTATTCAAAGACTCAAGCGCAAACAGTCTGAATATGAAGGACCCTTGGAAGCACATTTGGGCGGCTATCTTGAAAACTTCCCCTACCCTTATGGAGAGCTTCCCAGCGGTCTTGATTCCGTTATAAGAGGCAGCCCGATGATAGAGTATTACGAAGGCGCTTTGTGGCATGCACTTCCTGATGCCCAAAGTAGTTATCTTCTGGATTTCTACTTTATACCCCGTGCTACGGAAGACTTCTTCAGAGGTAGGATGACTGTAGCCGAGGGCGGCGAATCTTATGACAGGTTCCAGTTTAAATATATCAACAACGTTCAGGCATATAGAACTGGTGCAAATAATCAAACGCTCGAGCTAAACGGTATTCTAGCCTTGAATGATTCCGAACCCCTGGGATTACGAAATTTGAAATTCAAGGGCCATGGAATTATTTATTCCAGTCCAATGATGGGCGGCGGTAAAGTTGTTGTCGCAGGAGACCTGGTAGGAGCAGAAACTGTTATTGATGGTTCGTTTAATTCATCGATAGGTAGTGATCTTTTGACAATAATTGCTCCACAGATTGTGATCGAAACGTCTTATGCTCAAAGTGGTCGCTGTTATGTCGAGGCCAATCTTATATCTGTTTCTGAGCCGATCAAAGTTATCGGAGACAAACCCGTTACCATCAAAGGAACTGTTGTTACTCCATTTTTAAATCTTGAAGAGCACTTTCAGGCTCCGGGAGAAAATGTTATTATTTACAATCCTTTGAATGGAATTTGGCGGAATGTAATGCCAAGTCTTACTGATAAACAATATGTAGCCAAGATTGTAACTGGCGGAGTTGGAAAGTTTGATTGGAAGTATGAACGAAGATAGTCAGACCCTTAATAACAGAAGAGGTTTTTCGCTGGTCGAAATACTGATTGTAGTTATGATGCTTTCTGCCGGAATTTTACCTATGTACTCTTTGATGAGATCGGGGCAGAAAAGAATTACCCGCGCAGATACCCGTACTATGGCCACTCTCTTTGGAACTTCTGCTATTGAATTAGCGCGAACACTCGGCTATGATAAAGCCCAGAAGCTACATAAAGATAAAGATTTTCTTGAGTTGCAGAAAACAGCTGATGAAAATGGGTTCGAATTAAGATTTGATCATACTTTGCAGCCTGTAAAGCCGATGCCATCCAAAGCTAAACCAATGTTTCTGCTGAGAATTAAAATTTCTGTAAAATCTAAACACAAAACTTCGAAATCGGATGTGGCTGTACTTACTTTTGTAACAATTTTAACCGATTCAAGATATAACTTTTATTAAAATGATGAAAAAAACAAAAACTGGAATGACTATGGTAGAGCTGATATTCGTTGTCGGCATGGTTTTGTTGCTTTCCGGCTCGGTTTTTCAGCTACTCAGGTCTATTACCAAAAACTTTAGACATTCACAAAACAAGCTGGACATACTTCAAACTACAAGAATCATAATGACGGGAGTAAGAAATGAGTTGAGGAATGCTGCCGAAAAACCTCAGGTTTTTAATGGCAGGCTCAATATCCCACTTTCGACAGAGACGGTTCAGTATTATTTTAACGAGGAAACAAGACGGCTGTTCAGGGGTAAAAAAGAAAGCCTGAATGCTCCGGATCCTGATGTAGAAGATATGAGGCCATTTTTATTTGATGACGGTCAGATATTGGCTTTTGAATATGACTCAAGTTATAGAGATTCGAATGCCTTTGTTCAGTCTGAACTTGCTTTGAACTCAAAAGTCTGGTTTAAAGTGTCAATGAAGATTTTATATACAGAGAAATTCGACAGGCTTTCTGATGAAGATAAAGAAAAAATTCTTGAAGATCCTGATTCTGACCCTAGAGTGAAGTCGTTCTTCATGATGATTACACCGCGTAAAGTAAACTGGCTGCTTCAGGCGACACAATAAAATACCTGGATTTAAGATAAAAAAACCGTATTTTATGTAAAAGGTCTGAATTTTATTATAACAAAAATTGCTCCCGGGTAAAATCTTATGCGGGAGCAACTTTTGTTATAGTTAGAAAATTTTTGGAATGGATAAAGGGGTTTTATTTTACTTTTTCAGGTTCTTCTCCAGTCAGCTCCTTGTATGCTTCGAAGGCTGCAATGTATTTTTCATGAGCTTTCTTTATTTCTTCCGCTTTATTGTTACGGGTTGCTGCAATGTAATCATTGTAAGCATTCCTGTATCTGGCTTCTGCTTCTCTAATTTCGTCTTGAGTAGTTATAACTGTAGCCTGACTGGTTTCTTCGCTTACCGGTGCCGGTGCGCTAACCTGATCATGGGCCTGGGGAATCTCAGGGGCAAGGGCGGGCGACCCACCTACAACAGTGCTTGAACCGCTGTTTTTATTTTTATTGTTGAAAAATAGAATTCCGCCCGTTGCTTCTCTATCGGCTGAATGAAGTAAACTCATTGCTTTGCGGCCAAGAAAACCTCCGGCCAGGGCACCGGCGACATATCCCATGGGGCCAAATGAAGCTAATGCCATTGCTCCTGCAGCAGCACCTCCGAGAGTGGCCAGATTGCTCAGGCTGCCTGTTCCATAGCCGGTTACAATGCCACCTACAATCCAGCCGCCTATACCACCGGCAATCATACCCAAAGGCGGTAAAAACGCAGAGCCTAGAGTCGCCCCGGCAACAGCTCCTGCTATTTTGCCTGCGAACTTGGCAAAGGGTTTTACGGCACTTAATACGCTGCCTAGAATTCCAGCTTCTGCGGTAGAAGGAACAATAAGTATGGCTGCCAGAATCGAGAAAACCAGAAGAACATTAAAGCTTCTGCTTCTGCTTAATCGGTAAAACATTACAGGTTACCCTCCAAAATTTCTATTAAATTCAATCTTAATCTTTCTTCATTTTAAGAAAATTTGGCCCGACCCGCAATGTACGAAAAAAATATCAGCAATTATCGGTATGCGACTATCAGTTGGTTTCAGAAAAGAAAATTTCTCACACGGAGTCTCAAAGCCACAAAGAAAATAACCACAGAGCGCACAGAGAACACAGAGAATTTTTTTCAGCCATTGTTTCGTTCTTCAGCAAGCCTTCAGAAAAGCACTCGTGTTTTTCTGAAGGCTTGCTGAAGAAGGAAAAGCCGGGCGGTGAAACCGCCGGCTATTTGTCCACAGGACAAATCCTGGCTGAAAAAGATTAAAAAATCAACTCTGTGCCCTCGGTGGCCTCAGTGGTTTAAATTCTATATTTGACAGAAAGAAATAAAACCAGAACTTTTTATAACCAGCTAATAATGATTGACCGAGAACTGCTGAAAAAATAGGATTATTCGTGGTCAGGGTTTAAATAAAACACCTTGAATAGATTTTTCACTATCCGAATTATCAAACTCAAATACTGCGAGATATTGTCGCCCTCTTCTTAAAGCATCAATTTGTTTGTCTTTAAAAATCCAACCCCGATCTTCTTCTTCTCTGCCAACAGTTCGACCTTTGCCAAGCAAGCTCAATTGGGGAATTTCAAATAAATATAAATTTGCGCTAACCACCCAGTCATTTGGCTTATTGGCATATAGTTCGCAAATCAATGCGCTTGGCTCGCGTTCAACCTCTTGTTGTTCTTCTTTTTCTGGATCTCTAAACCTTAGCGGTTCTTTAACTTTCTTAACTTCGCCTCTCTGATAGTCGATGGTCAGAACCCAGGGCTTGTTGCAGATACTTTTTACAAAGGTCTGACCTTCATGGTCCATCCGTCGTTTCGAAAAGTTTTTGTCTTCATCTAGAATGTATCTGGCCAGAAGAAAGCCTGCTTTTTCTCGTTGTAGGGTAGTAAGATTTCTTGAGTCTGCAAGCCTGATCAGTTCTTCCAGAATGTCGTCTGTGATCTGGTTGCCGGAATACAGCATTGCTTCGCTTCTTAAAAGTTGCGAAGAAATTCTATTGTGACTCGACATTACTCCACGATTGCGAATTCCATTCAGATTTTCCAGAGCCTGTTCAAAGTTGCCGTTATAAAAATCTATAACAGCCGAAAAGAATTTTTGATCGCCGGGAAGAGTTCTTGGAAATAAATGTGCTGAAGTAGAATATTTCTCTTCGGAAAAAGGGCCTTTAAGCTTGTTCTGCAGAGCTGCAACAATTCTTGCTTCCATCTGCCATCTGGGTTCGTCAGTCCTTTGGTAAAGTTTGTCGTAAATCCCTTCCAGTATCCACAAAGCTTCATCAACATTTGCGTAATCCTGTGGAGCGACAATTTTAAATTTGTTCAGAATTTCGGCGGCCTTTTTTAATTTACCCATAGTGGCCAGCACAAAACCATGCATATGATGCCAGGCAAAATCCTGGTAGCTGGTTGACCCCGAAACGGGAGAAATAGGAGCAAAGCTGTAATCAGACAACAGGGCGTAGGCCTGCGTTTGCTGATTGGCAAACGCAAGAGCTTCGATTAGTTTAAGACGGACTTCCCGGCGAGTCTGAGTGCGGCCGAAAAGTCTGAAATCCGCTTCAAAATCAGGTGCCATTCCCATGCACCGTCTCAAACTTTCTATGGATATTTTAAGGCTGTCTTTTTTTTCCCGTGCATGTTGTGTCAGCATTTTTTGCAGATAATACATGCCACGAACATAATGTAAGTCGGGTATCAAACTTGAAGTTTTAAAATCAGCTCGACATTTGCGTAACCATTTTTTTGCATTTCTTAACGTTTCTTTTACATCTTTGGTGTTGACTATATAAAATGGAGCCGCGCGGTTTGCCATATACTCACCCTTCATAAGGGCGTTCTGGTATTGTTTGCGTGCTTTTAAAGTGTGAGCCAGGCACAAATAAAGTCTTGATTTATCAATGATTTCACCTTTTCTTGCATCTTTTTCTGCATTTTCCAGAACTCTTATAATTTCGTCGAGATCTCGCACTTCGTAATCTCGTTCATCTACTGTTTCAAGCTGCTCTTTGGCCGAATAAAAGTATTGCTGCGGTGTAATCTGCAAAAGTCCTTCCTGACCGGCAGAGCATCCGGAAAAGTAAATGCTGAGTATTGTGAGAGTAATGCAGTAGATAAACACTTTTATGTAGTTTTTCAGGTTATATTTCATCTGTAGCCTCGTTTGTATCAATCATCATCTGCTAGAAATTTTTCAGTTTAATTGAAACTCTGCCTTTATTGTAGGAAGATTCTCTGGGTTTGTCATAAAAGATAATATAGTTTGCTTCAATGAGCTTATCAACCAGTTCTTCGATTTTACTGAATCTGAACCTGTCATCTTCAAATTTTGGACCGAGTTCGATGAATTTGTTGTCTTCGATAAAAAACAGATATTGAATTGTGGAATATATTCCTTCCGGAGCATCTCTGTTTTTGTCAAGGTAGAGATTAACTACATCAACCTTTGGAACGCGGGTGCCATCTTTGCCCAGCTCCTGTGCTTTATGCTGAAGTTGCTGATATAATTCTTTGGTGTCGCCCCAGTCTTTGGCTTGAATCATTGCGCAGTCAAGGTCATATTCAAGGTCTCCCGAGCCTTTGCAGTGATACATGGATGGGCGTTCGGCATCCGGAGTAGCGTCAACCATACAGCCTTCTTTTGACAGCGAGCTGATAGTCATGATCGGATTATTTAATTCAATCGAGAGTCCTTTTAGTTCGGTCGATATTTCTTCTACCTTAAATTTTTCATCCATATAGGTTTTGGATAAAGGCATTTTCTGGATATAATCGACAAATATCATAATATCGTCGGTATTGAAGTCCTGCATTACATTGTAAGCATAAGATCTGATTCGATCTACCGTTTCTTCTTTTGTTGCCTCGACAATATAAAAATAATCCATATAGTCTTGCATTCGCTTCCAGCCTTCCATAAATTTAGCGTCGGCAATCATATCAGATTTGATTCTTTTCCTTTGCAGGGTATCGGGGTTTAATCGGCTTTCTTTTGCAAGCAGTCTGTAAGTCAGGTTTTTCTTGGTTTGCTCGTAAGTGAAAAACAACACCGGGATCTTGTTCAGGGTGGCAACTCTTGTGGCCAATTCAAGGGTAAAAGTGGTTTTACCCCTTCGCGGAGCACCGGCAATGGCATACATGAAACCTTTTCTGAAGCCGGAAACCGCTTTGTTCAGATAATGCATTGGTTCAAAAGAGTAGCCTATGATATCGATTTCACCGGTAATCTCTCGTTGTTCCATGTCAGCAACAATATCTTTTATTTCTTCTCTTACAAGATTGATTCTCTTAGTGGTTCGGGCCTTTTGTATGTTTCTTACATTTTGAATTACTTTACTGGTAAAAGTTTCAAGATCTTCATTTTCATCATGTGCCGGGGCATCGATAAATTCGGTAATATCATGAGAAATTTCTTTGAGCTTACGTTTTAAAGCCTGCTCTTTCATGACATTGAGGTAATGCAGGCATTGGTCAAGGGGGGGGGGCAATTCCTCTTGAATCTTGCTCAGGAAATCCTGAACTGTTTTGTCCCATAGGTTAAGTTGTCTCAATTTATTTTTGATGACAATTTTGTCCAGCTTAGATAATTCGGGGTTTTCTTCTCTTAGAGCTACGAGTGATCTAAAAATTGCTCTGGAGTATCTGGTTGAAAACAAACCCGCAATAAGTCCTTTGCCTTTAAGACTTTCAAGAATGAAATTATCTTTCATTATTCCTGATAAAATTGCTATTTCAAGTTCTTCATCTCCATAGCCGGTTACATGCGAGTCAAATATTTTCTGCTGTTCATCTTCATCTTCAAAATCATTTTGTGAAGCTGTAGATCGCTGAGATTGCTGTTTGAGGGGAAATGGACTTTTTGTAGCCTGTTGGTCGGGTTGGGGAGCGTCGGTATTATTTTGTCTCTTATCAAGTGGTGCAGACTTTGTTTTTGCGGAAGACTGTTGTGTGGGGGGCTGTGAACCCGACTTAAGAGACCGCTTAAGTGAGAAACCGGATTCTGTAGTTGGCGGTGGCGGATTGCCCGTCAGGGGTTTGGAGCTGGCGGGTGCTGCGGGTTGTGATTTCGGTACTGAGCTTGGCCTGGCAGAAGGAGGCGGAGCCTGATTGACGGGAGGTGCTGCCGGCTTGCCGGAGGCTTCTGGAGTAGTTAAACCTGCGGATTGTTGGGGATGAGGAGGCGAAGAAATGGGCGTTTGGGGTTGGCCTTTATGCACAGGTGTTTCAGCCTCTTCTTTTATTGGAGTTTGTTTTTTATTTGGATCTAAGTTAAATGGCTGTGCGGGGTGCCCGGAATTTTGAGTATTGCCTGACATGTCCTGCTGAGGCGCTTGGGTCGCCGGGTTCGGAGTCGAACTGATATCGGGAGGAGTCTTGGAAGGAGTCTTGGAAGGAGTAGAGGGGGCCAACCGTGGATCGGGTTTTTCTGGAACTGAGGGAGAAGAATTTGCTGGTGGAGGAGTCGGTTCTTGTTGGTTGGAGCCTTCAGTTTTTTCGCTGTCAACAGGAGGATTATTAGCGCTGCCCTGGAAGGTGGCTTGAGGAGCGTCGCTTTTTAAAAATCCATTAAGTGAAAAACTACCTCCTCTTTGAGGAGCTTTGCCTGGTTCAGGAGTGTTGGCATTTTGTCCCGGCGAAGGCTTTGCTGAGGCTGCACCACCTGCTGCTGGGGCAGGCTGGTTGTGAAGCTTGCGTTGTTTGTTGGCACATTCTACGCAGATATATCCTTCTTCGATTTCTTTATTACAAATGTTGCAGTTGGGCACCTTTTCCTCCTGTTTTACTTAAAAAAAAATCAGTATTTTACTTAGTAATTGATTTAGAATAACATGTAGCGGAAATAAATAAAAAAAATATCTCATTCCGGTAATTGTTTCCTATGAATGAGTGGCATGAAGCGATGGTTTGAAGCTGGATTGCTTGACAAGCTCAAATCTACCAAGTATTATGCCGATACTTTGAATAGTCTATTCTGCGAAGGAGCCTATGAACAGAACAAATTTTTATAGTATTTTAACGGCCATGGTGTTACTGGCTTTCATTAGTACCAGTGTTGTTGCTTATGAGAGCAATATTATTGTTGGCTTTGAAGTAGAAGGCAACAGATTAATTGAAGACAATATTATTTTGTTGAATCTTGCTATGCAAAAAGGCGACACTATCGACCCTGAAAAAGTTCAGGAAGAAATTGCCCGCCTCGGAGAAATGGGATATTTTTCTTATGTTGGGGCTGAAATTCGCAATGAAGGCCAGGGCAAAGTCGTGGTTTTCAAGGTTGAAGAAAATGCGATTATCGGTGAAATCGCCGTTAAAGGCAGTACGAAGGTAAGTAAAGATTTTTTGAAAGATGCTATGGAAAGCAAAGTAGGCTCTGTTTTTAATAGTAAGCTGCTTACTCAAGACATTCAGCATGTTAATGAAGCGCTTGCCAAAGAAGGATTCCTTTTTTCTAAAGTTTCTGATGCTTATGTTCAAGATCAGGGCAGCAAGATTAACATCGAAATTACCGAAGGTGTTCTTTCTGAAATCAAGATAGAAGGCCTTAGAAAGACCAAAGAAAAGGTTGTTCGTCGCGAGTTGAGTGTCGAGACGGGTGAAATTTATAACAATAAAAAGATAGTCAGAGACCTTCAGCGTATTTATAACCTGGGCTTTTTTGAAGAAGTTAAAAGAGAACACCTGCCGGGAAAAACACCCGAAGAGATTGTTCTTGTTATTCAGGTTGTTGAACAAAAAACAGGACGTGCAGGCGTGGGTGCCGGCTATTCTTCGCTTAACGGATTGGTAGGTTTTGTTAATCTGTCGCAAAATAACTTCAAAGGTGAAGGCAAAAGAGTTTATTTAAAAACCGAATTTGGTGGAGTTCAAACCTATGAGCTGGGTTATTTCGATCCCTGGTTGAATGACAGACCTCAAAGCTTTGGAATTGATCTTTATAATACCAAATATACCCGCAGCCTTTATGACAGTGGAAATACATTATCCGACTATGATGAGGAGCGCAAGGGCGGTGCGATTACTTTGGGCCGCCGGATCAGGCGTGATGTTGATCTTTCGTTTAAATTCAGAGACGAAGATGTTGATCTTACGCCAACCGATTCCACTGCTACAGCACCGGCCGGCATATTTAACGGTCGCCTTCAAACCTTTGCAGCTATTCTTGACAAAGATACCAGAGACAATAGATTCAGGCCAACCGCCGGTGTGCATGATACCTTCTGGGTTGAAACTACCGGTGGCTTGTTGAAAGGCCCGAACCAGTATACAAAATACATGCTTGCTTTAAGAAGATACTATGCAATTTCGCGGAATCGTAAAACTGTGGTGGCCCTTCAGGGGGTTGGCGGGCAGACTACAATCGGCGATGGCTTTGTTCCGATTTATGACATGTTTTCGGTCGGTGGAAGCGATACTGTCAGAGGCTATGAAGAACGAGAATTTCTGGGAACCAAAGTTTTCTATGCAAACCTTGAGTTGCGTCAGAATTTTGCCAAGAATTTTGATGCTGTTCTTTTCTACGACATAGGAAGCGCCTGGGGGACCGACTATAACCGCCAGGGAATGGATTTTGATTTGAAACAGGGATTCGGTGTGGGTATTCGATTGCAGACTCCTCTTGGCCCTGTTGCACTTGATTATGGTAAGGCTTCCGATCGTAGTGATGGAACGACCTATATTAATTTTGGTTCGTCTTTCTAAATAAATAAAAGATTAGAATAAGGAGAACAGATCCGATGAAAAAAAGTATTGTGAAACTTTGTCTTGCTGCAGGCCTGGTAATTAGTCCTGTTGTTTCTTTTGCCGCCGAATTTGGTGTGGTTGATGCCGCCCAGATATTTAATAAGTATAAAGAAACCCAGAAAACCAAAAAATTTCTGGAAGGCAAAAAAGCTAATTTGCAAAATGAACTTGAACGCAGAAAACAGGCTGTAAAAAAACTCGATGATGAATATGTGCAGGTCGCCAAAAAAATGCAGGAACTTCGTGATGCTAAAAAAGAAAAAGAAGCCAGAGCGCTAGAGCCTGAGTTAAAGGATTTAAGGCAGAAGTTGTCCAGAGAAACCGGCGAATTACAGAAGTTTTTTGAAGCGTCTCAAAAAGATCTTTATCAGCTCGAAGAAAGGCAGATGGGTGACTTGTCTAAAGCTCTTGATGAAAGAGTAGACAAAGTGATTGAAACCGTTGCCAAAAAACATAAAATGAAAGCGGTTTTCGAAAAAAGATTTTTCTATTATGGCAGCAAACAGTCGGTAAAGGATATTACCGATGAAGTTCTTGCTGCTCTTAATAGAAAATAAGTCAAAATTCTGCTGAAGTAGTCTGGTCTAAATTTATAAAAAATTTACCTGGCTGCTTCAGCAGAAATATTATTTTTAAATCTTGATGAGTAAAGAAAATCAAAAAAGAATTTCTCTTGCTGAGCTTACAAAGCTTATGGAGGGAAAGTTGATCGGAAACCCGGAGATGAAAGTCGCCGGAATTGCTCCTATTGGTGTGGCACAGGCCGACGATATTACGTTCTTGTCGGGAGCAAAAAATTACAGTCTTCATCTGGAAAACCTCAAGATGTCTCGGGCAGCAGCTGTGATTGCCCCAGAAGATGCGCCGGAATTGTCTATACCCAATATTCGTCTGAAGAACTCTTATTATGGTCTTGTGAAAGCGTTGGAGTTTTTTTATCCAGTCGAGTACCCTGATTATAAAATTCATCCTACGGCTTTTGTTAGTGAAAATGCTGATGTTGATGAAGATGCGGTAATTGGTCCTAATGCTGTTGTTGAATCTGGCGCAAAAATTTCTGCTGGTGTCTGGATCGAAGCTCAGGCTTTGATTTCCCGCGGAGCCCAATTAGGTTCAAATACACGCATTCATCCGGGAGTTCGTATCCTCAGCGGCACAGTGGTAGGCTCTAATTGTATAATTAATGCCGGTTCTGTTATAGGATCAGACGGTTTTGGCTTTACCAATCATGATGGAAAGCAGATAAAGGTTCCGCAGGTAGGAAACGTTGTTATTGAAGACGGGGTGGAAATTGGCGCTTCAGTCACTGTAGACCGGGCCACCATGGGCTCTACCCTCATTGGGGCGGGCACTAAAATAGATAATATGGTGCATATTGCTCATAATTGCGTCATTGGAAAAAATTGTACTATTGTAGCTCAGGTAGGTATTTCAGGAAGCACAATCCTTGAAGACAATGTTACTATGGCCGGGCAAACCGGTACTGTTGGGCATGTTCGAGTGGGCAGAGATTCTGTTGTCGCCGCCAGAGGAGTGGTGACCAATGATGTTGATCCGGGCAGCTTTGTTTCCGGATTTCCTATGAAACCACATCAGGAAGAACGCCGTATTCTTGCAGCCATGCGAAAGTTACCTGAAATGCTCAAGAAAGTTAGAAAACTGGAAAAATTGCTAGCAGAAAAGGAAGAATAATGAAATTAACATTTCAGCGTTATTTGTTTGTGACTATTTTGTTTGCCCTGCTTTTTAGCGCAAATCTACATGCGCAGACAAATCCCAGAAGATTTCATTATATGGGAACCTCAATTTTTAATATGCCCACAGGTTTTACAAGATCGACGGCGTGTTATATAAATGATGCCGGTCATTCTGCCATGCTTCTTTCTCAGGTATTTATGAATCGTTTTGTCGAATTTTCAATGCTTAAACATATGAATGGTGCCGAAAGCGGAAATACGGTTACAAACTTCAAGGTTAAAATTCTTGAGCAGGACTTGGTTATACCCAGTGTCGTCTGGGGCGTATCTGACCTTAACAAGCAGTTGGGTTCGAGGATTTTTTATTTTGCTGCTTCGAAGTCTATCGACGCATTTGGTGTGCAACTTCATGCCGGCATGTATAAGGATCCAATATCAACAGATAAAAGGTATTACTTCGGATTTGAAAAAATGGTTTTTCCTCTGGTGACAATAGGTGCAGAGAGGAATGATGAAGTAAATACTTTTGGGATTAAATTAAGTCCTTATCCCGGACTAAGTCTTGAAATAGCTCAGCGAGATTCTCGCGAAGAAATGTATAATTTAAATTATATTCGCTCATTTTAATTTATGGTTGCTAAATCCGAACAGTGTACTATTAATAGTCCCGTTGAAGTTGAAGGTATCGGTTTACACACAGGTAAATCGGTAAAACTTCGTTTCCTTCCCATGCCCGAAAATTCAGGCATCTGGTTTGAACGGGTTGATATCGAGGGAAAACCCCGAATTAAAGCCTGTCTGGAAAATGTGGTCGCAACTAATCGTGGAACTGTTCTGCGTCACGACTCTGTTCAAGTGCATACCGCGGAGCATGTGCTGTCAGCTGTTTCGGGAATCGGAATCGATAATGTTTTAATTCAACTTTCAAACGAAGAGCCGCCCGCCTGTGACGGGAGTGCGGAGGTCTTTTATAGAGAACTTGAGAAGGTTGGCCTTCAAAGGCAAAATGCAGAGAGACATTTTATTAGTTTGAATGAGTCTTTCTGGTTAAGAGACAAAAATCGTTTTATGGCTTATATGCCGTCAGATAAGTTTGAAATTACCTTTACTCTTGATTATGACAACGATCTTCTAGATCGACAATCAATACATGTTGTCATAGATCGGGATATATATAAAAACGCTATAGGAAGAGCTAGAACTTTTGGTTTTGAATATGAATTTTCAATGCTTGCTAAAAATAATCTGGCCCGCGGCGGTAGCCTTGAAAATGCAATTATAATCGGAAATGATGGAAAAATTAAGAATTCTGATGGCATCAGAATTCCTAATGAGTTTGTATTACATAAAATTTTAGATTTTATCGGTGATTTTGCGCTGCTCGGCAAAAAAATTAAAGGGCATTTTATAGCCGAAAAAACCGGTCACGGTTTTAATGTAAGGTTTGCTAAAGCTCTTAAAGAAAAGTTTTGCCAAAAACAGCAAAGAAAGGACTCTCAAAGGATGTATATTGAAGACATCAAAAATGTTTTACCACACCGTTATCCTTTTCTGCTGGTTGATAGAATTCTTTCTGTCGTGCCTGGTGAGTCGATTGTCGGGATTAAAAACGTTACGGCCAATGAAGAATTTTTTAATGGCCATTTTCCCGACAAACCTGTTATGCCGGGTGTTCTAATAATAGAAGCCATGGCCCAGGTTGCAGGGGTTTTGTTTTTATCTCAGATCGAGAATAAAGGAAAAGTTCCTTTCTTTTGCGGTATAGATAAGGTTAGATTTAGAAGGCCTGTTGTGCCTGGAGATCGACTTGAATTTAAGGTCAAGGTTTTAAGAGTTCGTAAAAACACCGGCAAAGTTGAAGCTGAAGCCAGAGTAGATGGCGAGCTTGTCACTGGTGGCGAGCTGATGTTTCAGTTAGTTTAAACTGATTAAGAGAAGGGAGACGACAATGTCTGTACATCCGATGGCCGTCATAGCTCCAGGAGCGAAACTCCATTCTACAGTAAAAGTTGGTCCTTTTACAGTCATTGGCCCCAATGTTGAGATCGGCGAAAATACAACTGTCAGTTCCAATTGTAATATCGATGGCTTCACAACTATTGGGAAAAATAATGTAATTTCACCTTCGGTTAATATAGGTCAGCCGCCCCAGGATTTGAAGTTTAAAGGGGAAAAGTCTTATATAAAGATTGGTGATGGCAATCATTTCAGAGAATGCGTAACTGTCCATCTGGCTGAGGGCGAAGGCAATTCTACCATTATTGGCGATGGTAATCTTTTTATGGCGTATGTTCATATCGCTCATAACTGTAAGGTGGGCAGCAATAATATTATGTCTAATTGCGCAACCCTGGCGGGACATGTTGAAGTAGGTGACCGGGCTGTCCTTGGCGGGTTTACCGGTATTCATCAGTTCTGTAAGGTTGGTTGCATGGTTATGATTGGTGGCATGAGCAAAATTGTTAAAGATGTTCCTCCGTTTATAAAAATAGACGGTAATCCGGCGCGTGTTGTCGGTCTTAACGCTGTTGGGCTAAGACGAAACGACGTTCCTAAAGAGTCGATCAGCAAAATAAGACATCTTTATAAGGTATTTTTCCGTTCAGGAATGAACGTTTCACAATTGAAAGAAAAATGGAATGAGCTTGTAGAAAGCTCAGATCCGCTTGTAAGTCAATTCCGGACCTTTTTAGACAAATCAAATCGTGGGGTCTATAAAAGAACGCGCAGATCTTCTGCCGGCGGCGAAGACTGAGAAAAATTCCAGTGGTATTTACAAGCTGAGCTCGTTTTATAGCAATGGGCTCAGCTTTTTTAATGAATAATTTATTATGTAATAATGCAGATTTTAAAAGATATTCTCGAAATATTTTTCCCATTCAGATGTCATATTTGTCGGCAACAGACAAATTTTAATCAGGTCTTATGTGGAAAATGTTGCAAAAGCCTTAAACATGCACTTCATAAGCCTGAATTGGTAAGTGATACTGTTTGTGATTTTGGTGTTTATACTTTAAGCCAGTACAATTCATTGGTCGCCGATGTAATTAGATTGATTAAATACAGGCCCTCTAAAAAAATACTAAAAGAGTTGGAGCAAATTATTGCAAATAATAATTTACTTAACAGCTGGCCAAAAGAAAAAAAAATTTTTATTCCTGTTCCACTATCTTCAAAGAGATTAAATTCTAGAGGGTTTAATCAGGCAGAACGACTTGCCAGAACTTTTGCTGAAGTTGCAGGGGGAATTTATTCTCCCGCACTGATTCGGAGTAGACATGCCAGGCCACAGGCAGAGTGCGATGCTGAAGAAAGGCTGGTAAATCTCGATGACGCATTTGCTCTTGCAGATGCTTTAAATAAAAATCGTTTCTCTGGAAAATCGCTGGTAATAGTAGATGATGTTGCAACCACCGGTACTACTATTAAAAAATGCTACGAACAGTTAAGGCAGTTGAAGCCTTCGAGCATCTGCGCTTTGGTGGTTACCCATTCTTTTTTGCAAAAAGAATCTCGCAGCTAGTTTTCTTTCATTAAATTTTGCCTGGACACTGAGAAATCTTTTTAGATACCGATATCGATAGCTATCCTGACACTCGAAGAAACTTCGCAATTTGCTATCGAGATCGGGACTCTCTTTTCGATTATTTAGAATAATCATCCATTCAGGCTTTAATAAACAAAGAGAAAATTGCTGGCGTTTTTATCAGCAGGATTGACAATAAGTTCAAAGAGTTTTAGAATAAATTTTACAATTTAGCTAAATGAACCCGCTTGTTCGTCCGATATTCAGTTTTGGAGGCGTCCCCCGCTTTCTAAAACAAGACATACAGGGGGAGACGTTCAAGGGAGTCAGGAGGAACCATGAAGGTTTCCAATATTAATGTAACAAGTATCTATCAGGACCAGGTGAAAAAGTCCCGAACCGACAAAGCTGACGGTGAATTCGGCAAAATGATGCAGGATTCTGCCAGTAAAGTCGAGAACAAAGAACGGTCTTTTCATCCGCCAAGTGGGGTTAATCCTAATAATCCCGTGCTGTCCGGTTCGCCAGTAGCTCAGGCTGATCCGGTAGAAACAGTCAAGTTCGCTGCAGAGGTTGTCGCAGGAGAGCCTGACGTCAGAGCTGAAAAAGTTGATCGTATCAAAAAACTCTTTGATGCCGGTCAGTATAACGTTTCTGCAGAAGCTGTCGCAGAAAAATTATACAACGACAGGGCAATAACAGATTCATGGGAAGGATAACCTTCGCTTGAAAGAAACTGTAGATCAACTTATAGCAACGCTATCTGATGAGCTTGAGACCTATGAGCAGCTGCTTAAACTCGCCCGTGAGAAGAAAAAGCTGTTGCTCGAGAAATTCTCGACAGAACTTCAGGGAATAGTCAGCAAAGAAGAAGTCCTGGTTCAGCGACTTATTGATTTCGAGCCTGAGCGGCGTAAACTGGTTGAAAAAATAACCGGAAGCCCCGAGACTGGTCTCGAAGATGCAGTAGAACTGGTTTCTGAATCTGACGGGAAGTCTGACTTATGGATGATAGGCTCCAAACTCAGAGATGCTGTTGCTTCAATTCAAAAAATTAACGACGAAAACCAGCGATTGCTTCAGCAGGCTCTTGAGCTTACGCAGTATTCTATCAACCTTATTACCAGAGCTCCAAAGGATGTTACTTATGGAGCAGGTGGTAAGCAGAATACCCAGAAAAATCCGTCGTTGATTGATCGCAAAGCCTGAAAAAAAGGCAAAACTTTTCATCAGCCGCTCCTGATTTGATTCAGGAGTTGTTGCTGATGAAAAGTTTTTATTTTAGCTAAATTAACAACTCAGTATCGCCGATAAAGATTATAGGGAAAAAATATTTTTCCGGATGGCCATAAAAAAATATACAGGTCATCTTTTAATTAAGGAGGCCGGCGATGGCTAGTTCTTTTTTCGGGCTGCAAATCGGTAAAACCGGAATTTTTACCCAGAAAAAAGCGATGAATGTTACATCGCATAATATTGCCAACGCGAATACCGAGGGCTATTCAAGGCAACGCGCTGTAATGGAGGCTAATCGGCCCTATATGATTACCAGCTTGAATGCCCCTGTTACTGCTCAGCAGGTAGGAACTGGAGCTTCGGTTGCCAAAATTCAGCAATTTCGTGATCAATTCATTGATGCAAAAATAACTGACGAAACCTCCACTTTAAACTGGAATTCAACTGCAGACGATCTTCTCAAACAGGTAGAGGCGATTTTAAACGAACCTGGCAGCGCAACTCTACGTGACCAGCTCGATAAATACTGGTCGGCATGGGAAACCTTGTCTACTGACGCTTCTAATACTGCTTTAAGGCGCAATCTTCATGAAGAATCAACCACTTTGGTCGAAAGCTTTCAGGAAATTGAGTCTCAACTCAGATATCTCAAAGGTACTCCCGGACATGTTGCTCAAGGTAGTATAGAAAACCAGGTTCAAGATACGGTTAAAGAAATTAATAATCTTGCTCATCAACTTGGAAACCTTAATGAGCAGATTAATCGCTCAGAAACAAATGTCAACGTTGCCAACGATCTTCGTGATCAGAGACAACTGGCTCTGGAAAAGCTTGCTGAACTTGTTAATGTAGATTCCTTTTACAATAAGGATGGCGCGCTTACCGTCAATGTTGGGGCTCATACTCTTGTTCAAGACACAGCGGTGAACGAGCTGCATATTTCAGTTAAGGATGGGGAAAGTGCTACTACAGTTGCCGGTTCACGTGGCTATCCGGAATTATCAGAAAATCCCGATGTAGCTACCGCTTCTTTGCAATATACTGCTGAGCAGCGAAATATAACTCTTACCGTTTCGCAACGCGCACAGGCAAATGAACAATATTCATATCTGACTTTCCATCCGTTAAACGGGCCTTTATCTGATTTTGGTATAACCAGTGGTAGTTTTCAAATTAACGGACGTGAATTTTATCTAGATGCAGATAATACCGATATGCAGGGGCTGGCTACTATGATTGATGAAGCCAACCTGAATGTAAACGCATCAATTAACGAATCCGGTCAGCTTGAACTTGAAGCTTCACATACGGGTAGTGAATATGAAATAACCTCAGAAGACGGTACCAGTAACCTTATAACCGTATTGAACCTTCAGACAAATAAAGAAGCACAGGATGCCCGATTTAATTTTGCCGGTGAAGAATTCTATTCATCGAAAAACAGGGTAACAGACGTGATTCCCGGCGCTACTTTATATTTGAATGGAACTGGAGTTACCAATATAGATTTGAGACCCACTGTAACAAGTGGACGATTAAAGGGCTTGCTTGAGGTTCGCGATGAAACGATTGATTCTGTACTCGGTCAGCTCGATAAGTTGGCTTATACCCTGGCAACCGAAACGAATCAGGTCCATCGCAATGGTTATGGTCTTGACGGCAAAACCGGTAGAAACTTTTTTGAGCCATTCACTTCGGTCGATAAGAACAATCCCCACAAAAATTTTGTTCAGAATATGGCTATTAATAAAGAAATTAGTACGAATATTGAAAAAATTGCCGCAGCCGATGGAACAATTGAAAACGCTACCGATAGGCTAAGAACTTATAACGGTGATGGTGACGGCTCAAACGCAATAAAAATTGCTCAATTAAAGTTCGAAAACTTTTTTAACGAAGGCGAATCTAACTTTAATGACTTTTACAATGAGATGGTCACCGACGTGGCAGGCATAAGTGAAAGATATGCCCGGAAATCAGAATACAGCGAAGGTCTTATGACCCAGCTCGATGCAAAAAGAGCTGAAGTGTCGGGTGTTTCTCTCGATGAAGAACTGGCTAATCTGATCAAGTTTCAGCATGCATATAATGCTGCGGCTAAGGTCATTACTACAGTAGATCAAATGCTGGATAAAATTATTAACGGCATGATTTAGTCCGGATTAATTCGGAAAGAAAGATGGAGGCAATCTGAATGCGGGTAACAAATCAGTATATAACCAACTCGTTTATTAATCAGATAAATCGAAACAATTCCAGCCTTAGCGACATGCAGATAAAGGTCAGTTCGGGTAAGAAAATTCTTAAGCCTTCTGAAGATCCTACTGCCAACGCTCTTTCAATGCTGTATAAAACTGAAATAGTTGAAAACAAACAATTTTCTTCAAATGTCGATAATGCCGAGCAGTGGTATCAAAATATAGATTCTTCTTTTACCACGATTGAAACATCTATTCAAAGAGTTCGAGAGCTTGCCGTTCAAGGAGCGAATGACTCTCTGGTTCAGGAAGATCGCGATGCGATTGCCGAAGAGATCGATGAATTGATGAAACACCTGATAGATGTCGGCAATACAAATGTTGCCGGGCAATATATATTTGCAGGTCATGACGTCGATAAAAAGCCTTTTGAATATCTTACCGGTAAGGATTCTAACGGAAATTCCAATATGGTTACTCATTCTCTGGGAGAAGTGCGTGAAGACGTAAATTTGAACAATCCGGTGGCGGTTAATTACAATGGGGATAACAAACGTATCGGCGTTGAAATTGATCGAGGCACTCTTATAGATAAAAGTGTTACCGGTCATGAAGTCTTTTTTGGTACCAGTGAAATTACTTCAACACCAGGTTTTGAGTATACATTCCCGCCACTCGAAAAAAGTCTTCCTGTTGGCATGCTCAATCTTGGCAGAGGTATGCAGGAAGGCAGCATAATAGTTACCGATCAGAATGATGTTGAGCATAAAATTGATCTTTCATCTGCTCACACCCTCGATGATGTAATCGGAATTATTAATGAAACTCGTTCTTTTGAAGCTGGAATTGAAGAAGTGCCTTCCGACACGGCAGCGTCTCTTGGGCTTTATCGAAACGCAGGCAAAAGCAAGACTTTGATTGGGCATTCTGACTCAAAAATGCTTTCCGAATCTACTAATTTAACTGATCTCAATGACGGTCTGGGTGTTCCAGAAGGATATCTAAATATAAATACCCGAGATGGACGTAATCACAGAGTTGACATTACCGCTGCAACAACAGTTGGCGATGTGGTCGATATCATTAATGACGTTGACGGTGGCGCAAGTGTTCAGGCTAAGTTCGACATGATCCATAATCGCATTGATGTTACTGATATTACCGGTGGAGGTGGCGATTTTTCTATAGATTCAAGCAGAACACAGCTTTTTATAGATGATCTTGCCCCACATGTTGCAGCTGATCTTGGTATGGCTAAAAACGTCGGTGTCGGCAATCAGATTTACTCAAATTTCGATTCCGATATGGAATCGGAAGCTACGCCCTTGAGTTTTTTGAATGATGGTAAAGGGGTCGAGTCCGGTTACATTGAAATTACCGGTCACGATGGAGTTGCAAATAGAGTCGATCTTACAAAAGTTTTAACTCCTCAAGATGTAATCGATGAAATCAATTCTCAAACCGGCGGTAGCCAGACAGCCTCTTTTGATTTTGCCGGCAAAAGAATTTTAATTACCGACAACACAGCCGGAGCAAACGATTTTAAAATAGAAGAAGTTTATGACGGTAACCCGGTTAAAGTTAAAGAAACCACTACTGTAGCTAAAAACCTGGGTCTGTTAAAAAGTTCTCAGGGAAACACGGTAGTCGGTGACTCTCTTGTTCCATCCGGCCTTACTCTGGCAGATCCTCTTTCTTCTCTTGCAAATCCTCCTGAAGTAGGATTCATGGTAATAAGAGGCGCTGACGATAAGCCTGTCGATATTGATCTTACCGGTGCTTCAACAATAGGAGATGTGGTAGATGAGATTAACAATACTGGAAAATTTGAAGCTACCTGGGATACTGCCGCCAATAGATTTGTTATATCTGATCCTTCAGCGGGAAATGGTAATTATGGCTTAACGGTTGAAGAATCAACCAATACGGGACGAGACCTTGGATTGGTCGGCAATACCAGCAACCATACCGATAATGTATTAACCGGTGCTCCCGTTATGGTTAAGGAGCTGCCAACCCTGACCGGTTCACGTGATATGGATCCGGCAGTTACAAGAGATACTGAATTAAAAGCATTGAATTCCGGCAGAACATCTAATTCAGGTGTAAATCTTGGCTATATAAGAATTACCGATAAAGCTGGGCATTTTAAAGCGATCGACCTTAGAGGTTCAAAAAACGTTGGCGATATTCTTGATAAAATAAATGATCCGGCTAACGGGCTTTATGTCGAAGCCACTATAAACCAGGATCAAAACGGCATCGAGATCATAGACCAGAATCGCGGTGCTACCGGAACCATGGAAATTATAGATATTGACAGTACTTCGGCATTTGATCTTGGTATAGCCGGCAGAACGGTTGACCACAATCTTATTGGTAAAGACATTGATCCGGCCATGACGGCTTCTACTAGATTGAGCTCGCTCAAAGTAAATGACGGCGGTGTTCAAGCTGGTAAGCTTTACGTCCAAAGTGGAGAATTTTCCGGTGAAATTGATCTTTCAGGAGCTGAAACGGTTGGAGACCTGATTGATAAATTCTCCAACACTGATGCAAATTTCAATATCCAGGCATGGATATCAGATGATGGTAAGAAAATAAACCTTACTAACACCAATGGAGAGCCATATATCAAAGTTCGTGACCTGGCCGAGGGAAATCCTAATGTGGCGTCGTCTCTGGGCCTGGGCAACTCTCCTTCGGTATTTACCACATTGATGGATCTGCGCGATAACCTGTTGCGAAATGACGCAAAGGCGATTTCCGAAGAAAGTATTAAGATGGTCGATGAAGACCTCCAACGAATACTTAATTTACACGCAGAGGTCGGGACTAAGAGCAATCGGGTAATGGCTACCAAAGAAAAACAGGAAAATATTACATTAAACCTAAAGAAAATGCTCTCAAGTGTCGAAGATATAGATATGGCTGAAGCTATTGTCCGGATGACTGAACTGGAAACTGCATATCAGGCAGCTTTACAGACAGGATCAAGGGTGATGCAGACAAGCTTGATGGAATTTCTCAGATAAACGAAGGAAATAAGCGTTAAATATGAATCTTTCCACGTCAAGATTTGGAAAAATTAAAATTGTAGATGAAGAGATCATCACCTTCGAAGAAGGCTTGCTGGGCTTTGGGGATTACCATCGATATGTTGTTCTCAATACGGATGACGGAAGCCCGTTCCGTTGGTTGCAATGTGTTGATGATGGAAAACTGGCATTCGTTATTATTGAGCCTTTAAGCTTCATGTTTGAATATGATCTTGAAATTGCTGACTCTGATGCAGAGTATATTGGTCTTAAAACTGTAGATGATGCGGTTATTTACGTAATCGTTTCAATTCCGGCAAATCCAAAAGATATGACGGCTAATCTACAGGGCCCTCTGGTTATCAACGTTAAAACCCGCAAAGGCAGGCAGATTATTTCCAATAATAATCGTCATTCGGTCAAAGCTCGAATTCTTGACGAAATGGAAAAGCGTGCCGCAAAAATCAAAGAGGTGCAGGAATCTCTCGACTCCGATCAAAAGGAGGATGAGGGATAATGCTGGTCTTAACCAGAAAAATAAATGAGAAAATTATTATTGGTGATGAAATAGAGATAGTTCTGGTAGATATCGGCAAAGACCAGGTAAAAATCGGAATTAATGCTCCCAGAAGTGTCAAAGTGCATCGATGGGAAGTCTACGAAGAAATTCAAAGAGAAAATCAGGAAGCTGCTAAGATCACTTCGCTTGATCCGCTTAAAACACTTCCTGAAGATGTAATGAAAAAATTTGGCAAAAAGGAACTTAAGCCAAAAAATAAAGAAAAATGACGAAAAACGAAGATAAGGAACAAATATTGGCTATTATTGTCGGAAACCGGGTTAATGTTTAGCTATTGGTTATTCCGATGATTGGTATAGAACGGGGAAAAATAAAGCTTCGAAGCAAAAATAAACGGATTGAACCCCAATTAGTCATGGAGGCAAACCTATGGCCCTGCGTATTAACACAAATATTACAGCTCTAAATGCGCATAGCAATCTGGTAACAAATGATAACAGATTGTCTAGCTCAATCGAGCGCCTTTCGTCCGGTCTTAGAATTAATCGGGCATCAGATGATGCTGCAGGCTTGACGATCTCCGAGAAGCTTCGCACTCAGGTGCGTGGTATTAATCGGGCCATCATGAATGTCCAGGATGGAATTAGTCTTATTCAAACTGCGGAAGGCGCACTTAACGAAACTCATAGTATGTTGCAACGCATGCGTGAGCTTGCTCTGCAGTCAGGAAATGACACTCTCACTACAACTGACAGACTGGAAATTCAGAAAGAAATCACTCAGCTGAAGGAAGATATTAACAGAATATCTACCGGCACGGAATTTAACACGCGAAAACTTCTTGATGGAAGTGGAACCGCGCAAATTTCTACCAGCGATCCAAAAAACCTTGACGGTATAGTAACCGGCGAGGTTCTTACCTTTTCTGATTTCTCTGTTGTTGTGTGGCCGAAGTCTGAACATGTTCCCGGTGTAGGCCAGAAGGTCGATCGCGGAACACCTGAGCAGCAGCGATCAAACATTTTTACGACTACTGAAGGAGATATTGCTTCTTCAAGCACGACCCTTCAATCTATTTCCAACTTTTACGATTCAAATGGTCACTTCATTCTCGATCTCCCACAGACCTTACATCTGCAGGGTGACAACGAGCAGGGGGAAATTACTGTAAGTAAAGATCTAACCCTGAATCAGTTGTCATCAAGAATTCAGGATGCAATGACCGAGGATCAGCTTGGTAATGGTCTTCACTTTGAAGGCTCTGAATCTCTCTTTATGACCCATGGCGAAAATAATGGCCAGCTTATTGTAACTTCAGGCCGTAATGGCGAACTCGGAAGAGTTAACTTTACTGGAGAAGAAGCGCTTGTTAAAGCTCTTGGATTCCAGCAGGTAGTAGCTCCTGAAGACCCGGTGTATTCTATTGCGACTACCAACCTTGGTGTTCCTCATGGCGAAAGAGAAACCATGACCACTCAGATTGCCGGTCACAGAGCTCCTGGTTTGATCGAGGGGATTGATCTGGCCTTTGAACCACCTCTTTCCGCTCATGTAGATACTGCATCTGCCCAGCTCGGAATCTCTATTGCTTCTTCTTTCACCTTTGATGTCGATGATTCAACTACTGCTGCTGGAACAGTTGCTATAACTGTTGCAAGCGGAGTTTTCAGTATGAATCAAGTGGCTTCGATCATGAATGATGAGCTTGAAACTGCAAACAGTCTGGTTCGTGCAAAAGTCAATGACCATTATGCGTTAGAAATGTATACTCTTAACACAGGTTCGGCAGCTTATGTTTCTATCAGCAGTAATTCAGATCCATCTAATCCTCTAGGTATTGCTAATGGCCGTTATTCAGGAAGCGGTGGAAATCCAGGGATTGCAACTTCGTATGATGTTATCGACAGTTACGATTTTTCACAAGCCGGTACTACAGTTGATTTTCAGATTACCGACAGGCATTCTGCTTCAACTCAGACTACTATACAGTTAACGGGTAATTACACTGCCGGCGGGCTTAACTCACTGGTTGAAGCTATAAATATGCAGATCGGTACCAATAATCTTAAGGTTGCGGCTGAAAACGATAATGGCGTTCTTTCTTTAAGGTCGCTTGAAACCGGTGTTGAATCAAACTTTGCCATTACTGATAATGGTGGCGGCCAGAATGTCTCTGTGGGCTTGCGAATGCATGAACAAACTACTACTTCAGGTTTTGATGGTAACGCCGCAGATCAGAATTTTGCCTACGATCAGGCATCAAGCAGATTTGGATATGTAATTGCTGAGAACTCTGCGTCGGCAGGAGCCGACAACTTGTCATTCTACGTGGCTGACCTCGACGGTAACGGCATGGTTATTCAGGTTACAGCCGGAGATGCGGCAGGAGGAACTTCATTTAAGTCTATTACTTCAATTGCTAATCTGATTAACAGTCAGGCGAGCACAAATGGAGTTAAGGTAAACGCAGAAATCAATACTTCTGCTCAGACAATGAAGTTGTTCTCAACCATCCCGGGTGAAAGTGGCAAGGTCGTTATGACCGAGCTCGGTAGTCCGGATTCATTAAACACCTTGAAATCGACCTGGGATGTCGATCCGGTAGCTTATGAAAACGGGGTCGGCGATCATGCCTTTACCATGCATGTTAAAGACACCTCAATTCAATTTCAGATCGGCCCCAATCAAGGACATACTGCAAAAGCCAATATTATCAGGACAGACTGTAAAGCGCTTGGTATTGAAGATCTTGATTTGACAACAGTCAAGTCATCTGAAATTGCAATTGGACTTGTAGATAAGGCTTTGCAAAAAATCTCATCTGAACGTGCCAAGCTGGGTGCTATCGAAAATCGAATGACTTACACCAATAACAGTTTGCGGGTGGGACTGCAGAACATGACAGCTTCTGAGTCACGTATCCGAGATGTCGATATGGCTTCTGAGGTTATAGAAATGACTCAGGCACAAATATTGCAACAGGCAAGTAATGCGATGGTCGGTCAGGCTAATGTGTCAGCTCAGTCAGTTCTCGATTTACTTAGATAAAAACAATTTCTCCCATAGGTTTGCGCCAGAGACCGCAGAAATGCGGTCTCTTTTTATTTTAGCGATTTGGCTTGTAGTTAAAATATTGGCGCAACTTGTTTGTTTTTGGGTTGCGGTCTGGTTGCGCAGGGTTGCGTTACTTTGATTCTTTTGCTTGTTTGTCTTTAATTGAAATCCTTTTAAAAAGAGAGTTTTACGTTTTGGCATGGTTTGTGCTGAGTAATTAAGAAAATCTTAAAAGGAGTAATTGTTATGAGCGCAAATGTAGAAAAATTGAGTTCTCAAGACTTTGATGAATTTACCCAGAAGGGAACTGTGTTGGTAGACTTCTGGGCTCCATGGTGTGGACCCTGTCAGATGCAGACCCCTATCTTGGACAAAGTTGCAGAAAAAGTTGAGGGGAAGGCAAAAATCGGAAAACTGAATGTCGAAGAAAGCCCCGATATAGCCTCAAAATTTAATATTTATGCAATTCCAACTCTTATTGTATTTAAAGACGGACAACCAGATCAGGTTTTACAGGGCCTTCAAACTGAAGATGCTCTGGTAAAATATCTGACCTGAGGAGGATATTCATGAAAATTTTAATAGTTGGTGGTGTGGCTGGTGGTGCCAGTGCTGCTGCTCGTGCCAGAAGGCTGAACGAAGATGCCGAAATAATTCTTTATGAACGTGGTGAACACATTTCTTTTGCAAATTGTGGTTTACCTTACCATGTGAGTGGTGTGATTGATGACCGTGAAAAGTTGCTGGTTACAACTCCTCAGGTAATGAACGAAAAATTCAATATCGATGTCAGAACTCTTAATGAGGTTATGACTATCGATCGTGAAAACAAAAAAGTAAGCATAAAAGATTTAAAAAAAGATGAGATTTATGAAGAAGGCTACGATTATTTGATTCTAAGTCCTGGTGCCGCGCCTTTTAAGCCGCCTGTTCCCGGAATTGAACATGAAAAGATTTATTCTTTACGTAATCTCGAGGATATGGATCGCATCAAAGCCTCTGCTGAAGGAAGTAAAAAAGCCGTGGTAATTGGCGGTGGCTACATCGGCTTAGAAATGACCGAATCATTGCGTCACATGGGCATCAATGTTGTTCTGGTAGAGCTTGCTCCACAAGTCATGGGACCTGCTGACCCGGAAATGGCCTCTATGCTCCATGCCGAGATTGAAATGAATGGGGTTGACTTGAGGCTGGGGCAATCGATAACTTCATTTGAAGATATTGAAGGCCAGCTCAAGGCAGTGATAAGCACTGGAGAAAAATTTGAGGCTGACTTTGTGGTAATGGCTATTGGTGTGCGCCCTGAAAATAAACTTGCAAAAGAAGCAGGTCTCGAAATCGGAGAAACAGGCGGCATAAAGGTCAACCCATCTATGCAGACCAGTGATTCATCAATTTACGCTGTTGGTGATGCGGTTGAAGTTTATGACTTTATTACCAGAAAGCCCGCTCTTATTCCTCTGGCAGGGCCGGCAAACCGCCAGGGCAGAATTGCTGTAGATAACATTTTTGGGCTTGAGCGAAAATATCTTAACACTCAGGGTTCGGCAGTCTGTAAAATATTTGATTTGACTTTTGCCATGACCGGTCTAAGCGAAAAGCAGGCAAAAAAGTCCTCTTTGAAATACGATAAGGTCTACGTTCATCCTGCAAGTCACGCCAGTTACTACCCCGGAGCCACCTCAATTTCTTTGAAGGTTTTGTATGATCCTGAAAGTGCGAAAGTATTGGGTGCGCAAGCCGTAGGACTCAATGGAGTTGACAAAAGAATTGATGTAATGGCCGTAGCAATAAGAGCTGGAATGAGCGTTTATGACCTCGAAGAGCTCGAACTTTGCTACGCTCCTCCCTATGGTTCGGCCAAAGATCCGGTAAATTATGCCGGAATGGTTGCAGCCAACTTGTTGCGCGGTCATGCAGAACATTTTCATGTAGAAGATATTGAAAAGTTTGATAACAGTAAAAAGCTTCTTGATGTAAGAACTCGAGAAGAAGTCCTTGCAGGCGCTATACCTGGAGCGATCCATATTCCTTTGACCGAGATTCGTGAGCGTATCAATGAACTTAAACCTGAAAAAGAATATATGATTTATTGTCGGGCCGGTCTAAGGGGCTATTTGGCTTATAGAATTCTTAAACAAAAGGGCTTTAGGGCTTCTAACCTCGATGGAGGTTATAACACTTATGGTATGGTCAATCAGAAAGCTCTATATAGCAAAGACGAAATGGTTGATGATACCGGAGGAGCCGGAGAAATTGTCCCACAGGAAAAAGACGAGTCAGCAAATATTGTTAAGCAGATAGATGCTTCTGGTTTGCAATGCCCCGGACCAATCGCACAACTCAGAAAAGCTGTTGACCAGTTAACTAGAGGAGAAGCGGTAGAAGTTCTTTCCACGGATCCTGGTTTTGCCGCCGATGTGCCTGCCTGGTGTCATTCTACCGGAAATCAGTGCGTTTCGGTTGAGAAAGTCCCGGGAGGAAAATACAGGGCAGTTGTCAAGAAAGCTTTAAAGTCTGAATGTAAGCCTGTTTCATCCTGCGACAGGAAAATGACAAATGTTATTTTCAGTAATGACTTCGATAAGGCGATGGCAGCTTTGATTATTGCAAATGGAGCTTCAGCTGCCGGCTATGAAACAACCCTTTTCTTTACTTTCTGGGGTTTGAGTTTGCTGAGAAAAGATCCTGAAAAGCCGGTAAATAAAAACATTATGGAAAAAATGTTCGGCATGATGCTTCCAAAAGGCGTTGATGGTCTGAAGCTTTCCAAGATGAACATGGCCGGAATGGGAACGGCAATGATGAATAAGATTATGGTTGATAAAAACGTAACTTCCCTTAAAGATCTGTTGAAGCTTGCTCAGGAAAACGGGGTTAAGCTCGTTGCCTGCTCTATGAGTATGGATGTAATGGGTATTAAAGAATCTGAACTAATCGATGGCGTAGAAATAGGTGGCGTTGCCATGTATATAGACGAGTTGAGTAACAGTAGTTCAGGATTATTCATTTAGTTAATAACTCCCCTCTTCCGTCAGCCGCCCTGATTGTTTCGATCTTAAAGTTTTGATTGTAAACAAAGGGCGGCTTTCTTTTTTAAAAAAAAGTAAATCAGGCTTTTTGGGCCGAAAAGCAATGTAATTTAAAGAAAAATAAGCAAAATACCCTTTGAGGTCCTGAAATCAAGCAAAGGGATGTTCAGGTTAATGTCGATAATCCTAGTAGATAAGGAAAAATAGGCCTTTTTAAAAGCAAACCAGATTGAAAGGAGGCGGGGTGGCTTAAAGAAAAAAACGGGCTGAAAACTAAGGAGTTTTGGCGCAAGGAAGTGCCAAAAAACGACAACAATCAAGGAGGAACACAATGTCGTTGCGAATTAATCAAAATGTTCTGTCAATTCAAACCTATGGTAATCTTAAGCAAACTAACAACAGGCTGGAAAAATCGATTCAAAAGCTCAGTTCAGGGCTGAGAATCAATTCAGCAGCAGATGACGCGGCAGGACTTGCAATCAGTGAAAAAATGCGTCGTCAGATCAGAGGTCTAAATCGCGCTACTCTTAACGCTCAGGATGGAATTTCAATGATCCAGACCGCTGAGGGAGCGCTAAACGAAACCCAGGGCATAATGCAGCGTATGCGTGAACTCGCTGTGCAGGCATCCAACGATACTCTTACCAGTAATGATCGCCTCGAGATTCAAAAAGAGGTTAACCAGCTGCGTGACGAGATCGATCGTATAGCTCAATCAACTGAGTTCAATACCAAAAAGCTTCTCGATGGAAGCCAGTCAGCATTAATCAGTTCAAGTTCAAAAGACGCAAAAGGTGTTGTAGCCGGCAATACAGACGGTGGTGGAGATTTCGGTGTAAGCATCGGTCTGGTAGAAGGCGGAATTTCTCAGATGCAACGCTCTCAGATCTTCACAGACAAAGACACAGGTCAGCTGGCAAAAGGAAACACCAAACTCGAAGATATTGCTCAATTCTATAATGAGGACGGTATTTTTCCGTTGTCTTCACCGCAAAAAATGACTGTGACAGGTAATGCAGAATCAACTGATATAACTCTTGACGGACAAATGACCCTCGATCAGCTTGCGGCTGAACTGCAGCAGGCGCTCGGCGGTGCAAGCGGTCTCGACATCGATAATTCAAGCGCTGGAGTTGTGGGTACTGCTCAAACCAATCTCAGCGGAATGGGTGGTTACATTGAAATCGTATCTGGATCAGCAGGAGATCAGGGAGACTTCACCGTAGCAGGAGATCAGGGACTGGTTGATTCTCTTGGTCTGTCTGAAGTAAGAGCTTCTGCGGAATCTCTGGTTAATGTAACTCTTACAGATGCATCTGGAAATGTGAGAAATATTAAAACCAGTAGCAACAGAGCGGCTGGTTTGCTCGAAGGAATCGATATTCAATTTGAATCACAGGCTGCTCAGATCGCTGGTTCAGGAGGAATTGAGTCCGGTTTGCAGCTTACTGCAGATCAGACTTTCCAGGTTTCTGCAGGCGGGCAGGTTGCGACTGTTACAATCTCTGCGGGTAACTGGAGTATGGAAGGTATAGCACGTTCAATCGATGCACAAACCACAAGTATATCCGGTATGGATACGGCAGTGGTTGGCGGTGAGCTTAGAATGTCGTTTGAACCAACTGCAGCTTCAATTGAATCAACTATAAATATTGGAGCGGCTTCTGCTGATGAAATTGGTCTCCAAAATGGCTTGCACAGCGGCTTCGTTGAAGGCAGTAAAGATCAAGACAAGGTCATAGAAGGGTTCAGTAAGTATCGAGTTGCAACCGCAACCGATGTTGCTTTCAGCGTTGGTGACGGAGTTGACTCCCTTTCGCTTAATGCCTTTACAACCGTTTCGGCGGCAACCGCAGCAGACTTCTTTGAGGTTAATGCTTTCCAGGCCACGGTTAATAGTCAGCTTGATGGTGCGAACGTTGATGTCCGACTGGATGCGGTCAATGGTTCTTTTGCCTTTACAGCCTTAAGGGTTGGGCAGGAAAACATAGATGGCGGTTCTTCAATTGGAAGTGAAGTTTCACTTAACATCGATGATGCAATTACTCGAGGTGAATTCGGTCTCAAAAATGGTGTTGCCAAAGGTAGTGGAGATACTAACTTCAGATTGCATGTTGTGGATAACAAACCCCAGTTTCAGATTGGTGCCGATGCGGGACAAAGTATGCAGGTCTCAATGGGAGACATGTCTTCTGAAGCTCTCGGAATAAACAACCTTGACATGACAACCGTTGGTGGTGCTCAAGAGGCGTTAGCCAGATTAAACAAAGGGTTGGATATGGTATCGGGCGAACGTTCAAAACTTGGTTCATTCCAGAATCGTCTTGAATATTCAATTAACAATCTCAGGAATACATCCAGCAACCTTACCTCAGCTGAATCAAGAATCCGCGATGCAGATATAGCACATGAAATGAT
>JBNJGH010000010.1:0-50772 GCA_051747585.1 Candidatus Rifleibacteriota bacterium | reverse complement strand
TTTTCTTTCCTTATTTTCGCCGCTACTGTTTTCGCAGGCAATGAATTTAAAAATCACCCCTTGGTCGAACCACTTGAAGGAAGCGTTATTCGCCATCAACAGAATACCAACTTTGGAGAGTATAAGCTCGCTTTAGGGGTCGTAAAAGAAAAGAAAATAGAAAAAGTTGAAGATTTTGTTGGAAAGCTTTGCATGACGACCTACAGGGGAACAAAAGAAAATTCTACCTTCGAAATTTTTACTCTCATGAAGGATAAATGGGTTAATGATGGTTTTAAAGTGCTTTTTGAATGTAAAAAAGATGAATGCAAAGATGATTTTGCCGGACGTCTTTATCGGCTAAATCCCTATCAGATCGACAGAAATTTTGGACAATCCATCCCTTTAACAAAAGGAAAAAGAGAGTTTTCTTATTACCTGGCAGCTCAAAAGGGAAACGTTTATGTTTCACTTTTTGCAACTCATGGATGGGAGAAAGTGCCGCTATATCGTATTGATGTAATTGAGCCTAAAACTTTAAAAAGCATTAAACCGCCTGAATCAGCGCAACTTAAGGCAAAACTTGATAAAGAAGGAAAAATTAATCTTGCCCAAATAGAATTTTCTTCGAAAAGTGAAAAAATCACAAAAACGCCTGATAAAACTTTGCAGGAAATCGGCAAAATGCTGAAAGAAAACCCGGGGGTTAAATTTCTGGTTGTCGGCCATTGTAATGAACTTGCAGATTTTAAGCAAAATCAGCAGCTTTCGCAAAAGCGTGCACAAGCTGTGGTTGATAGGGTCGTAAAAGAATTTGGGTTTCCAGCTGAGAGGCTTAAGGCTGTAGGGACCGGTCAGCTATCGCCGGTAAGCGGAATAAACCCCGAAAAAAACAATCGTATCGAGCTGGTAAAATATTCCGGCGAATTCCCTAAAGAGCAAGTCTCAAAACCCGATAACATTCTCGGCGATGTAAAACCTTTAAATATTAGAACTCATAAAGTTAACAAGACTACCAGAAGCACAACACCTTCTAATATTCCGGATTTTAAAATAAAACATGAAGCATCTTTGGCAGCCCAGGCACAAAAAGAAGGAGAGTCGTTTGAAACTTCGGCTCAGCAAGCTGCAGTTGAGACCCCTGAACCAGAAAAAATAAAAGAACCCAAAAAAAAGCATCCACAAATCAAGATTCCCAATTTAATTGGCAAAAGAAAGCTTGCCGCAAAAAATGTCTTGAAAAAAATGAGTCTGAAGGCAAATTGCGTCGGAAAAACTTTCGGCAAAGTTAAAAAGCAAAATCCCTTATCGGGAACAATGGTTGATATAAACTCAACCGTTACCTTGACCATAGGAAAGTAAATTTATGAAAACGGTAAAACTCATAACTCTCTTTCTGATGGTCACATTTGCTCAATGTCTTTTATTCGCCGATGCCGAAGTAAGAACCAAAACCCCGGCTGAGAAAAATTTTTATCAGAAGGTAATTCAGGCTTGTAATAAAGCTGTTTCTACAATCAACACAAACTGGCACCAAAAAAGAAGTCCCCGCAAGAAACAAAGCAAACATATTTCTGTTGGTAGTGAAAAATCTTTGCTTACTTATTTTTTTCGAGTGTCATGGCAGGATAAGGAGAAGATTATAGCAGCAGGTAAAAAGGCACAGGAAAAAATGGCAGGCAGTATGACAAATATGAGTCAGGCTGTTGATTCTAATAGAACTAAAGCCCTTGAGGAGCTTGCAAAAAAAATGGGAGCGGCGGCTGAAGCTAAAGATTTTACTGAAATTGCCCGGCTGCAAAAAGAAGCTGAAAAACTCTCAGAAAAAATTGAAAATGAGATTGCGCCTTCAAAGCAGAAACTGGAAAATATTATTAAAGAGCATGCTCCTCGTGACGCCCGGTTGAAAGTTAAGATCGCGGTAAATAGGTTGCTGCAGAGATTTGCCAAGCAGCCACAAACAGGTAAACTTGAAAATGGCATGCGTTTTTATCGAGTAGAAAATGGGCGTATGGTAAATGAAAAGTGGCTCGAAGGTAGTACTTATGTTTTCCTCGGCGATAACTGGCAATTCAAAGAAAATGAACAGAGTAAAGAGATGATCTTTTTCAAAGATTCAAATCAGATTCACACAATTGTAAAGTCAATGATCGTAGAGGTAGCAGCCGAAAAGCAGAGAGCTTTAAATACTCTTAATCAAATGGATCTGAAGGCTTTACAAAAATTGGTTAATCATACTTTTTAAGTAGAAAATCTAAAATCCTGAATCGTGCATATCTTAAAGGCTTAGAAAATCAGCAGAACCAAAATATTTATAGATTAGAATATTGATTGAAAACAGCCAAAAAATAAAAAACCCGCTTTTTCAGCGGGTTTTTCGTTTTTGGCTCTGCGAGCCTTTCGGTGGAGCTGATCGGGATCGAACCGACGACCTTTTGAATGCCATTCAAACGCGCTCCCAACTGCGCCACAGCCCCATTTGGTAAATAGTAAAATATCATAAAAAGGTGGGGAAGTCAATACTCGGTTCTAATTAAAATCCAATCTTTTATCTAAACTAATACAAGACCAAGTCCAATTAAAAGTGTCAAAGTAGCAATATAGACGATCAAGAATATAAATTTTTGTTGGTGTTTTTTGAAAAAACTTAGCGGTACAACCTTAAGAAGGGCTTCTCCGTCATGGTTAGTGAACACTTCGACATCAGTTTCAGCATTTTCGCGGCCTTGAACATAAGTAGAGCCAGTTGTTAAAGCGATCTGGCGGGCTTTTTTTTCAATAAAGTTATAATTAGAATTTACAAAATCACTGACATTCAGAAGCTTCATGTTGTTAAGGACTATAACTATCTGATAATAGCGGAGTGTTATTGAGGTGGCCAAATGTCCGGGGCCCTCTGGAGTGTTGCGTTTGACTTTATATGATCTTATTCCCACCGAACCAATTTCAGAAAAATCGGCAATTATTTTTTTTCCAGGGAAAAACAGAAATCTAAATTTGTAAACAAGTTGTTGCCCTGGAATATCAAGATAATAATAATTGTCTGTTAAAAAATAAAAAAATAGCGAAAGTAAAAATATTACTATTCCGGCAAAAATAATCAAGACGGGGCTCGGTAATGCTGGTGCTGCACTTATTCCGGTTATAAATAACAATATTCCCAATAAAATCCCTTTTTTGAAAGCGTTTTCCAGAGGGGTGGTTAATTCCAGCTTTATCTGGGTCTTTGAATTATTTTTGTTATTCGTCACATTTTATCTTTCAAATAATTTTTTGGAAATATCAAGAATTGTTGCCTGAAAAAAATTAATCAATTTTTGTTTTGCGCAACATCTCGGCCGCTTCTTCTGGTGGGGTAGGATTTATATAAAAACCCGAACCCCATTCAAATCCCGCTACTTTGGTCAGCTTGGGAATAATTTCGATGTGCCAGTGATAAAAGTCTTTATAAGAGTCAGAGCAGGGGGAGGTGTGAAAAACGTAATTAAAAGGTTGTCCGGGCAACAATTTCTGCATCTTCTTCAAAGCTGTTTGCAAAGCTTTGCCCAGGCTTGTTACCAGATTATTTTCGATTAACTCAAAAAACGGCATGTGCTTTTTGGGAGTGATTTCCATTTCGAAGGGAAATCTGGCTGCAAAAGGGCAAAAAACGATGAATTCAGAGTTTTCATATACTACCCTTGAGCCTTCTTTGCTTTCCTGACGGACAACATCACAAAAAAGACAGCGATCATGATAATGAAAGTATTCTCTTGCGCCTTCGAGCTCTTCTTCAATACGCTTGGGAATAATAGGGGTTGCAACAACATGCGAATGGGAGTGAGAAAAGTTCGAAACCCCCTTACCACTGTTTTTGACAATCATGAAATGTTTAAAGCGTGGGTTTTTCTTTATTTCTATAAGACGTTGCTTATAAGCCCAGATCACCTCTCTTACCTGTTCAGGGGTAGCATCCTGCAGTGCAACCTGATGTTCAGGGGTTTCAACCACGACTTCGTGAATGCCGATAGAATTCATGGCATCAAACATGCCAATGCCTTCTCTGCCTGAATCACCTTCAGGGTTTAGAATTGGAGTGCGGTCGGGAATTATTCTGACCCACCAGCCCTTGCTGTTGGCATCGGTGCCTGCCTTTCTGAAAGACAACGTCTCATCAGGTGTCATATGCTCATGACCTCCACAGAACGGGCAGGTTTCAGGATCATCAACAACGGGTTGAGCTTTTTTGAAGTCTGACGGACGCTTTCCTCTTTCGGGCGAAATGATTACCCATTGTTTCAATACTGGATCTTTTCTTAATTGTGGCACTGTATCTACTCCTGTGCTTTTCTGGCGCCGTTTTTCAGCAAATAGGCGGTCGCTTTTTCAGGTGGAACCGGATTTACATAAAAGCCGGAGCCCCATTCAAAGCCGGCAACCTTTGTTAATCTTGGCATGATTTCGATATGCCAGTGATAATATTCTGAACAATGTTCACCGCAGGGAGATGTGTGAATAACATAGTTGAATGGTGGGTTCCCGAGGGTGTTTATAAGCCGCCTCAAGGTACCATGCATGATATCTGCAAGGCCTTCGATTTCACTGGGATCTATGTCACCAAAAGAATCTTTGTGATCTTTGGGAGCTATCCAGGTTTCAAAAGGAAACCTGGAGGCAAAAGGTGAAAAGGCTACAAATTGTTCGTTCTCGTGTATGATGCGCTCGACAGATGTCAGTTCCTGGCGAATAATATCACAAAAAACGCATCTTTCTTTGTAGTAATAGTATCTTTTTGCGCCTTCTACTTCTTCCATAGCTCTTTTGGGAATAATAGGAGTCGCAATTAGCTGAGAATGAGGGTGGTCCAGGCTTGCACCTGCGGCTGATCCATGATTTTTAAATATTAAAATATATCTGAATCTTCGGTCTCTTTTTAAATCTCGATAGCGGTCGGCATAGGTCTTTATAATTCTGCTGATCTGCTCGCGGCTATAGTTGTGAAATCCATCGGTATGCCCTGGTGATTCTATAATGACTTCATGGGCACCTACGCCATTCATCATGTCGTATAAGCCAAGGCCGGTGCGATCTAGATCCCCTTCTATCTGTAGGGCAGGGAATTTGTTCGGGATAACTCTTACTTCCCATCCTTCCTGGTTGGGAAGTGAGTCTGGTTCTCTATAGGACATTACTTCGCTGGGTGTAATATCTTCATTGCCCGGGCAGAAAGGGCATTTGTTGCTGTGTGTGGTGGGACTCTCCACTTCAAAATCTTCTGGCGATTTTGCTTCTTCGTGAAGGATAATAACCCATCTTTTTGTAACTGGGTCTTTTCTAAGTTGAGGCATCTGTTGTGTTCCTTCCCGGATTAATGTCAGATATGAGCGATTATACAATATTAATAAATGCAGGGCAATTTTTGCCGAAAAATACCAGCAATTCTCGGTTAGCCACTATCAGCTTGTTTCAAAAAAAGAATATTCCTCTCACGAAGCCTCAAAGCCGCAAAGAAAATAACCACAGAGCGCACAGAGAACCACGGAGAATTTTTTTCAGCCATTGTTTCCTTCTTCAGCAAGCCTTCAGAAAAACACGAGTGCTTTTCTGAAGGCTTGCTGAAGAAGGAAAAGCCGGGCGGTGAAACCGCCGGCTATTTGTCCACAGGACAAATCCTGGCTAATAAAGATTAAAAAATCAACTCTGAGCCCTCGGTGGCCTCAGTGGTTTAAATTCTATATTTGACAGAAAGAAATAATACCAGAACTTTTGGTAACCAGATGATAATAATTGACCGAGAATAGCTGAAAAAATCCTCAGGAATTCCAGGCTAATCGACTCCTATATTAATAGCGACATCTGAACAACATTGCAATCCAGTATCAGGATTGGAATTCGATTTTTTCTTGCATTTAATTCAAACGTTCCAGGCCAAGTTGTTTCCTGGCCGATTCGCAGAAGGCATTGATGTCGTTTTGTGAGGTGCCCGGAAAAGATTTAAGAGCCAGATCTTTATTTGAGTCGAATTTATGTTTGAGGGTAATAACAACGAAATTGCTTGCGTTGAATTTTTTATCGCTTTCGCTTATGCTTTCACTCTGTATCTTTTTGGGAAAAACAGCATTATAAGGGCAAAATCTTGGGTACAAAAATCCAATTACCGGTTTTGTCCTTTGAAGAAAAATGCCCCGATAGTTAGATACAGGTTCTTTCCATTTTTGCACCCAGATGCCGGGAATTATAGCAGTTTCCCATCTAACTTCTTTATTAGTAACAACAAAAGCAAAACGTTGAAAGAGAAAAATTCCAGGGATATATATCATTACTGCCATAATGGTAGAAAAAGTCAGTTTTTCGGCAATGCCCAGATCATCATTGATGCTTGAAATTGCATAAGTTCCGACAAATGCAAAAGCTATCATAATCAGACCAAAAATCGGGCTTATCGCGTTACCTGATTTCTGTTTCGCTTCCGTTAAGAAAATTTTGTTATCAACTGACATTTTTTTGTTGCACCTTCTTGTATAAAAATATTAAAAGTGATTTTATAACAAATCTATACTAAATTTATTTACCTGTAAAAGCTTGAAATTTGTAAAGCAGGAAAATACATAAGTGTAGGAAGTAAGTTCAGGTCTGTATAAAAATTGCTGCAGGTAAGCACGAATAGTCGCAAAAATTTAAGTTGACAACAGTGCAATGCTTGGTTAATCTATTACGAAATGAATTGGTGTACTCTTTGGTATACAAAGTGAATTTAATGTAGAGGTAGTATTGTGGGACGAAAGAGAACATGTGAACTTCCCTTTTGCAAGGGTGTTGTTGAGGGCACGCGCAATAAAAGGCGGTGCGATAAAGATCGTAACATCCATTTGCATCAGATTATTTCCAAAAATGTAAAAAAAATCATGAGGTACATTGAGGGTCGCGATGACCTTACTGCCAATGATGTTAACCGCGACCTTTTTAAAGGTAAGCTCGACAAGAATGAAAAAGGTTCAATGTATCGACTTTTTCAGGCTATGGTTCGAGAAAATTACCTGGTAGAAAAAGGTAAGAGAAAGGGCTTGAAGGTTTATTCTTTTTCTGGTTCCGACGAGGCAGAAAGTAAGAAGCCTGAGAAACCAGCTGCAAAAAGTCGAAAAGCGGCTGTTAAACCTCCAAAACCAAGTCCTGAAGAAATTTTGCTTGCTAAAATTCGTGAATTTGTTTATCAGCGTAGTGGACAGTGGAATCATGAAGAGTGGTTGGGGTTAATCAACCGGCCAGATATAAAAGAGTTTGGAATTTCTGAAGGTGATATTGGTAGAATCCTGGAAGAAGAAAAAACCCGCTATTGGATTCAAAGAAATAATTATTGATTCTTAAATAAATTATCGGGATTAAAATTAAAAACGACTAACTCATCTTTTGTAGCAGCAGGTGGGTTAGTCGTTTTTTGGCATCTTTGCTTGCGCCTGCATCTTTTTTGCGCTAACAACATTGAATAAAACAGACCAGAGAACGAAGAACCGTTTTCTGGTCTGGTGTTTTATTTATAAAATTGAAAGGAATCGTCTGAAATCTGAGACTGCTTATTCTAAATCGTCATCGTCTTCGTCGTCGTCTTCATCGTCAAAATCATCAAAGTCTTCAAAATCCTCTTCCTCTTCCTCATCCTCGTCTATGTCGTCATCTAAGTCATCATCGAAGTCGTCTTCGTCGTCGTCGAAGTCATCTTCGTCATCATCGAAGTCATCGTCTTCGTCGTCGAAGTCGTCATCAAAATCATCGTCTTCGTCGTTCAAGTCGTCTTCGTCTTCGTCATCTATAAGATCTTCATCGTCAAAATCATCGAAGTCGTCTTCAAGATCGTCTTCGTCGTCATCAGTGTCATCAAGGTCGTCCCAGTCGATCTGGGAGGCGAGTACTTTTATTTCTTCCTTTTCGAGCATGGTTGGCATGACGATAACCCCTTTCTCTTTAAAACGATAGAATGATTAATTCAAAAGTAATTTGCATGCAATATAGACATACTTTAAAAAACCTGTCAACAAAAAATAATAAATTAAGTTTCAGTTAACTTATACTAGTTGAGTCTAAGTATAGTGAAATAGATTTGTCAAACTAAAAAGAACTTGTTTGCTACTTTTAATTATCGACAGGGTACGGAAACATCTTGACTTAGACTACAGTGTGAGCTATACTAACCGTTCCGTCTATGCTCTGAGTTATTAAAAAAGGAGTCTTGTAAATGTTTCAGAGTCTTTCTGAGAAGCTTTCTTCGGTATTCGACAAGCTGCGAAAATCGGGGAAACTTACTGAAAAAGATATTAATGCAGCGCTTAACGAAGTCAAAATGGCATTGCTGGAAGCAGATGTCAACTTTAAAGTTGTCAAAAAATTCGTAAAAAGCGTTAAAGAAAAGGCTGTTGGGTCTGAAATCCTCAAAAGCCTGACTCCTACCCAGCAGGTTGTTAAAATTGTCCTCGAAGAGCTTACTAATCTCTTAGGTAAAGAGCGTGAAAAATTAACAGTTTCATCTAAGAAGCCTACTGTTATTATGATGGCTGGTCTTCAGGGTTCTGGTAAGACAACTACAACAGCCAAACTTGGTCTTTATCTTAGAAAGCACGAAAAGAAAAATCCTTTGCTGGTTGCCTGCGATATTTATCGGCCAGCAGCTATTAAGCAGCTTCAGGTTTTAGGTGATCAGCTTAGTATGGATGTTTTTACCGGCGAAGACGGAACCCGGCCTGCGGAAATAGCCAGAAAAGCTATTGAGCACGCTCGCGAACAAGACCTTGATACTGTGATTCTTGATACTGCCGGTCGTTTGCACATAGACGAGCAAATGATGGGTGAAATTCGTGAGCTAAAAGAAGTGGCCGCGCCTCATGAAGTCCTGCTGGTAGTTGATGCAATGACCGGTCAGGATGCCGTTAAGATGGCAAAGAGTTTTAATGAAATACTCGAGCTTTCGGGCCTGATATTGACCAAGCTCGACGGTGATGCTCGTGGCGGTGCCGCTCTATCAATAAGGGAAGTTACCGGTAAGCCTGTTAAATTTGTCGGGCTTGGTGAAAAAGCTTCCGCCCTTGAGCCTTTCTTTCCTGAGCGTATGGCTCAGCGTATCCTTGGTATGGGTGATGTCTTGACTCTGATCGAGAAAGCCCAGGCCAACATGGATGAAGAGAAAATGAAAGAGATGGAGAAAAGGGTTCTCGAGGCAGAGTTTAATTTTAATGATTTTCTTTATCAGTTGAATCAAATTAAAAAGATGGGCCCGCTTGATCAGCTTCTGGGTATGATTCCCGGTCTTTCAGGTGCGGGAAATCTTTCTGAGTTTTCTTTCGATGATAAAAGGTTTAAAAAGTTTGAAGCTATTGTTCTTTCTATGACAAATGCAGAAAGAAACAATCCTGATCTTATAGATGGTTCGAGACGCAAAAGAATCGCCAAAGGCAGTGGCAACGAAGTTCAAGATATTAATCAACTACTGAAGCAATTCGCACAGATGCGTAAAATGATGAAACAACTTGGCAGTATGGGTAAGAAGAAATCCCGAATGTCCAAATTTTTAGGAATGTAAGCGCCGCTTTATGCGGTTTTAGAATTAAAAAAGGAGTTATATCAAATGGCCGTTTCAATCAGACTGAAAATGCTTGGAACAAAACATCGCCCCTGTTACCGTATTGTCGCTCTCGACAATCGCAAAACCCGCGACGGTAAAACCCTCGAAAACCTTGGTCAGTATACGCCCTTAACCGAGCCTGCTGGTCTTGATATTGAAGAAGATACAGTTCTGGACCTTTTAAATAAGGGTGCGGTTCCTTCTGAAACCGTTAGAGGTTTGCTCAAACAAAAGGGTATTGTTAAAGTTCAGCAGAAAAATGCCAGTGGTAAAGCCAGATTTGTCTGGACCAAACGCGACTAATTCTGTGAAAGTTTGGAGTGTGTTTCTATGACAACAGCTGTTCAGAGTATGCTCGAAAAGCTGATTAAAGCTCTGGTCGAACATCCAGATGAAGTCGTTGTTTCTCCAATAGAGGGAGACAGTACTATAGTCTTTGAAGTTCAGGTTCACTCTGATGATACTGGTAAGGTAATCGGAAAAAAAGGCAGAACTATTAATGCTTTGAGAACCATTATCAGATCATCTGCTAATACCGGAGCAAAAAAAGTAATAATGGAACTGGTTTGAGGTTAACTTAAACTATTTTGTAGTATGAAACAGTCAGGAGTTTTCAAGTACAAGGCCGATGTCACTCAGAAAGATTCTTCCTGGGTCCCTGTAGCCAGGGTGTTGAGAACCGTCGGTCTCGAGGGATGGGTTAGAGTGAGTATTCTGACCGATTTTCCTCACAGATTTGTTGAAGGCGCCGAGTTTCATTTGCAAAAAGACAATGGCTCTTTTTTGCCTTGTAAAATTGATGAAGTTCGTAAGCATTTCAGGCAAGGTTTTATAGAACTTAAGCTTGCCGACTTTGCCGATTGTGATGCAGCTTCTTCGATTGTTGGTGATTACATTGTAATCCCCAAAAGCGAAAGAAGAGAAGCAGGCGATCAAAGCTTTTATCCTGATGAGATAAAAGGTCTTGATTTGCTGGCACCGGATGGTAAAAAGGCCGGGACGATTAAAAGTCTTGAGGCTGAAGTTCCGTCGCCATACCTGGTGATTGACAGCCCTGATTATGGTGAGGTGTTGATTCCTTTTCGCAAGGTGTTCTTTGCTGAAATAAGCAAGAGCGGGGGCTATTTGAAATTGAGTGATGACCTGATTACTCATGTGCCGAAAAATTAAAATGCAGGTAGATCTTATAACCCTTCTGCCTGGGATCTTTGACAATGTATTTAATGAAAGTGTTCTCGGATCAGCTGTCAGAAGCGGCCTGATCGAAATTAACATTCATAACTTTCGTGATTTTGGCGATGGCCGACACAAGACCGTTGATGATACCGCCTTTGGCGGTGGCCCGGGAATGGTTCTTAAACCCGGACCTTTGATTAACTGTTTCCAAAAGGTCAGAAACTCCGGGGTAGTCGCTCCAGTTATTGGATTAACTCCTCAGGGTGTTCAGTTTAATCAGGATGTTGCACGTTCTTTGGCAGAATTCGACAGACTGATTCTAGTTTGCGGACGTTACGAAGGTTTTGACGAAAGAATTGTTTCTGAGTTTGATTTACAGCTGTCTATTGGTGATTATGTGTTAACCGGAGGTGAAATCGCAGCAATGACTGTTGTCGATGCCATCTCTCGTATGATCCCGGGCACAGTAGGAAGACAGGAGTCGGTTGAGCAGGATTCCTTTTACCAGGGACTTCTGGATCACCCGCAATTTACCAGGCCGGCAAACTGGCAGGGAAAATCAGTGCCGGGTCTGCTGCTGGAAGGCAATCATGCACTCATCGAAAGCTGGCGACGTAAAAAGTCTTTGTTGTCTACCGCTGTTAACAGACCCGATGTGTTTGGAACTGCAGAACTAACACAAGAAGATCGTGACTTGTTGCAGGATCTGTTAAAAAGCAGTTCTGAATCTTAAATAAAATTTAAAATTATTCCGGAAGGAGTTTTATCAATGAATCCTGTTATAGAAAGTATTGAAAGAAACTATCAGAAAAATAAGAGTGACCAACCTTCTTTTTTTCCCGGCGATACCATTCGCATGGAAATCAAGGTAAGAGAAGGTGAAAAAGAAAGATTGCAGGCTTTTGAAGGCGTTGTTATTGCAAAACGTTATGCCGGTCTGCGCGAAAACTTCACTGTAAGAAAGATTTCTTATGGCGTAGGCGTAGAAAGAACCTTTATGCTTCATTCTCCAAACATTGCTTCAGTCAAAGTTATGCGCCGGGGTAAAGTTGCTAGAGGAAAACTTTACTATCTGCGTGGAAGAGTCGGTAAGAAAACCCGTGTTAAAGATAAAATTTTTGCTAAGGGTAAAAACTGATCTTGCAGGAATCAACCTCTTCCGGCTCAAAAGCCGGAGTGTTTATTCATGATCTGTCTATTCGCTATGCAGAGCAGGTAATACCTCTCGAGGCCCTGGATACTGAAGAGGTTCTGGCCGAAAGAGACCTGCAGCTGTCTGGAAGTGTCAGCGGAAAGCTGGCAGGAAATGCTCTGCTGCGAATTGAACAGAAATATTTTCCTTTTTTTATCAGCAAAAAAAATGAGCAACAGGTTGAGATAAATAGAGGTCGGTTTCGTACCAATTTAAAACTTCATAGTGGTGTTAATAAATTGGTAGTAAGCTTGATCGACCCTGATGATGAGGTTGCCGTTTATGACAGCAAGCAGTTTGAGCTTCATTATAAAGGCTCGTTCCGTGAATGGAACGAGACAATTTATATTGCTTTTATACTTGCAATTATAATTAGAAGTCTTGTTGTTCAGGCGTTCTGGATCCCCACCGGAAGTATGGAACCCACTCTACTGGGTGAGAAACGCGAACCTTTTAGTGAGAAGCTGGTGAGAAATGGTGATCGTATTCTGGTAAGTCGATTCGCTTATGTTATCGATCTGTCGCTTGATGGTAGATTGCCCTTCGGACCAAGAATATGGCTGAAGAAACCCCAAAGGGGAGATATAATAGTTTTTAAATATCCTGATCCTGACAAGTCTAATCCTGCAAAAGACTATATTAAAAGGGTAATAGGTCTTGGTGGTGATCATATTGTGATTAAAGATGGTATAGTTTACGTTAACGGAACTGCTTTGCGTGAACCTTACATTGCTGAACCGCCCGTAACAGATTATGAGACTATGGTTCCCGAAGGAACCGTTTTCTGTTTGGGTGACAATCGTAATAACAGTGCTGACAGTAGATACTGGGGGCCGATGCCATTGGACAATTTAAAAGGGCAGGCCATTTTTGCTTATCTGCCAACTAACAGGATTCACCCGATACGAAGTTATCCGCACCCGGAGGTTGGCCCTGTTGGCGAAAGAAACGTTATCAATTCCGAAATTTACAGCAACTGAAAATAATTGCAGATGCCTATGAAAAAAGAAATTCCCGGACATATTAAAAAAGCTTTCAGGTCAATCGATAAATTCCTTCCGGTTGTTGATCTGGTAATAGAGCTGGTTGACGCTCGTATGCCTGAAGGCTCCAGGGTCGCTGGTTTGACCGAGCGGCTTGGCAAGAAAACCATAATTGCCATGGGAAAATCTGATCTTGCCGACCCCGAAGAGACTATCAGGTGGATCAAAAGATATAAAAGCCAGGGCCTGGCATGTGTAGCTTTAGATTCTCGTAGCAGAGCCCCGGTAAAAAAACTGCGCAATCTTTTGCAGAAAATCGCTTTTACTACAAAAGAAGGCGAAAAAGCGCCCGCCAGAAAAGTTAGAAGGGTAATGATAATTGGTATTCCCAATGTTGGTAAGTCGACGTTAATCAATTCTCTCGCTGGTCGAAAGGCTGCCAAGGCAGCTAATAAGCCTGGAGTTACCCGCAGCATTCAGTGGATTAAGCTGGCAGGAAAACTTGAACTGCTTGATTTGCCGGGAATTATGGACTTCTCATTGATTCGCCGAGGGAACATTTTAAGACTTATTAACACCATACCCAATCGCGATGACGATTCTTATGAACAGGCAAGGCTTTTATGCGAAGTTTTGCTTAGAACCGATTGTGCTGATTTAATTCCCGGTCTTGCTGGTTCTGAAAATAAGTTTGATAAGTTTATTTCTGATTATGCCGTCAAAATGAATTTTATTCAGAAAGGTGGCATTCCCGATAGCCATCGGGCTTCTGCCGATATTATCAAACGTTTTCAGGCGGGCACATTTGGAAAAGTTACAATAGAAAAAGCTTATAAAGAAAATAATTTGTTTTTAGAAGACCAGGAAACTGTATCTGATGAGGATTAAAACAATCTATGAATGAACGCGAAGAACGGCTTGAACTGACTGAAGAATTGTCGAGGCACATACTTGGAACCTCACAACAGAATGGTTTGAGTCTGATTAAAGAATTGCCTGAACTTAAAGCAAGAGCAAGAGGAAACTGTCTGATACTGCAGGGTAATCCGGATAAAATTAAACTGGTCAAAAGATTCCTGGAAGTCCTTCATGACAGGATTGTAAGAGCCCAGGCGCTCGATCCTTTTGAAGTTAACCGCATTTTTGATCAGTATACTAATCCTGACTTTGAAGACCTGCGTAAAGAAAACGGAAATAAGAAGAATTTCAGTGAGATTCTTCTTACTGTTTCGGGTAAAACCATAAGGCCCAGAACCCATATGCAGCAAAGTTATACCAAAGCGATTGACAATAATACTTTAGTAGTTGCCAGAGGCCCCGCAGGAACTGGTAAAACCTATCTGGCAACGGCAATGGCTATAAAAGCGCTTAAAGAAAAATCTGTAAGTAGAGTGGTCTTATCCAGACCTGTTGTTGAAGCAGGCGAAAGTCTTGGTTATCTTCCCGGAGATGTAAAAGAAAAAGTTGACCCTCATTTTAAACCATTATATGACTCTATACAGGAATTTATAGGGCCCGGTCGTTTTGAACAGTTTCTTCGCCAGGGAATAATAGAGATTACTCCACTTGCTTATATGCGTGGCAGAACTTTTAATGAATCTTTTGTGGTGCTTGACGAAGCTCAGAATACGACAATCGGGCAGATGCGCATGGCTCTTACCCGACTGGGATACGGTTCTAAAATGGTAATAACCGGAGACCATACTCAGATAGATCTACCCGTACAAAATGACTCGGCTTTGTTGATTTTAAAAGATATTCTTGAAGATGTCCGATCGGTGTCCTTCATTGATTTGACTGAAAAAGACGTGATAAGGCATGAGATAGTTGGTAGAATTATCACGGCATTTAAACATTATTTAAATAAAAAGAGCAAAAAACTTTGAGCGAACGAACCAGCATATTACTTTCAAGTTTTCTTGAATGGCTTAGAATACCTCTAAAACAACAAAAACGCTTTCTTTTGCGTTTGTTCTTGTTTTTCGCTTTGTTGCTTATTTTAATGAGCATTGATTCGGGTGGTTTCAGTCCCGATGTGATAGAGGGAAAACCAGCACCAAAAACTATTCGTTCACCCAAGCTTATAAGTTTTGTAGATGAGCGAAAAACCAGCGAGCTGAAAAATCTTGAAATGCAGAAGGTTCAGCCGGTATATACTACCATCGAGCATGCAGAAGAAAAGATGTTCAGTCGCTTTGACACTTTTTCTGATTCATTGCGGCCCTTCTATTCTGAATTGCAAGAATTGTCGTCGGCAGACTCTCCTGAAACCATTATAGCTTCTTATTTCAACTCGGAAAAGCTGCTTGATTCAGAGCAGCTTATTAAGCTCAAAAGTCTTTCTGAAAATCAGCTTGACCGCCTTATTGTTGCTTCCAGGCGCATATTGCAAAATATTAGTCAGAAAGTTATTACCTCTAATAATATAGAACTGGTTAAAGCTGAAGTAAAAGGAATGGTGGAAGCTTACCCTGAAAGCCCAAAATTTAAGCTTCTTATGACCAGCCTGGTCAGGAATTCGATTCTTACCAATGCAATTGAGAACGAAAAGCTGACCCGACAGCGACGTGAAGCTGCAGCCACTTCGATTCAACCTGTTAAACGCACTTTTCAAAAGGGGCAAAAAATAATTGATGCCGGGGTTATTGTTACTTCAGACGATTATTATGTTTTAAAGAAAATTACCAAACAGCTTCATAAAAGCAAGATTTTATCATTTTCGGGCAACCTTCTTCTTGTTCTTCTTTGTCTGGTAATTTCACTGGTATATTTAAGACTTGAAAACCCGGATATCTTAAAAGATCCGGAACAATATCGTCTGCTTGGCGCTCTCTTTTTGATTGCCATAATTCTAACCAAGGTTGTACATGGTGTGGGAGTTGCATTCGATAAAATTTATTTGATGATTTTACTTACGCCATTGCCCACCATTGCTTTATTAATGGCAATGCTTCTTAACTCAACAGTGGCTCTTTTTCATTCCGTATTGCTTGCCCTGCTTATGTTTGTCATTGCTCAGAACAATGTTAAATTTGTTGTAGTCAGTCTTTTTGGTGCCATTGCCGGGATTCTGGCCTGGCGTTCTGCTACCAGAGCCAGCGATGTCAGAAATCTCATCGGTTCTTCCGGTATTAAAATAGGGCTGGCAAACTGTGTTTCAGTTCTGGGCTTGCTTTTACTCGATTCGGAAAATTTTTCCACCATGGATGTTAATCAGATCCTTGGCCTTGCCGGTTTCGGTCTGCTAAATGGAATTCTCTCAGGTATTCTGGCCAATGGGCTTCTTCCTTATATGGAAAGCATGTTTTCGCTGGCAACCAGCTCGAGATTACTTGAACTGGCTGATTTGTCTCAGCCGTTGCTTAAAAGACTTGCTGACGAGGCTCCCGGTTCTTACCAGCACAGTATTGCTGTAGCTACTCTGGCTGAAGCAGCGGCTAACGGAATTAATGCCGATCCGCTTCTTACTAAAATCAGTGCTTATTTTCATGATATAGGTAAATTGAAAAGACCGATGTATTTTTCCGAAAATCAGAGCAATGAAAATCGTCATGATCAGGTAACTCCTTATATGTCGAGTTTAATATTGATTGGTCATATTCGCGATGGTCTCGATCTGGGGCGAGAGTATGGTTTGCCCGAAAGGGTGCTTTCGATTATGTCGCAGCATCACGGTACTACTTTAATCAGTTATTTCTTTGAAGAAGCTAAAAAAACCAAAGACACAGAAGAAGTTAACGAAGAGCGTTTCCGCTATCCGGGGCCGAAACCGCAGACTAAGGAGGCTGCTATTATAATGCTTGCCGATTCTGTCGAAGCTGCAGCCAGAACTTTAAGGCAACACACTCACAGCAAAATCGAAGGCCTGGTAAAAAAAATTGTAGAACATAAGCTTAATGATGAAAATCAGCTCGATGAAAGTGACTTAACCTTAAAAAACATTGAGAAAATAGAACAGATATTTGTCAGAACCTTAACTTCAATGTACCATGGTAGAATAGATTATCCGGGAAAACTTTCGAATCAGCAGAAGGGGGTTGTCGATGGAAGTTCTGATAAGTAACAATCAGTCTATTTTACAAATTGATCTCGAGCTCATAAAAAAAGTTGCTCAGGAAATTATGAAATTTGAAGCCAGCCCCGAAAATGCTGAATTATCTCTTGTTTTTTGTGACGATGATTTTATTCAAAAGTTAAATAACGAATACCGCGGTAAAAATGAACCGACTGATGTATTGTCATTTCCAATGGAGGAAGAAGATTTTGAAACAGAAATACGTATGATCGGCGATGTCGTTATAAGCACAGAAACGGCATTCCGCCAGGCAGAGGAAATGAAGCATGATCCTCTGCTCGAGATTGTTTTTCTTTTAATACATGGACTATTGCATTTGCATGGTTACTCTCATTCTAATAAGATCTTGCGCCGTCAGATGCGTGATCGCGAAGTTTCTATCTTGAGACATCTTTGTGAAAGAAATCTTCTTGATTGTTTAAGCTCTAAAGCTGGGTCGCCGCTTATTAAGCGCGCAACAGAATCCGAGTAGAATTTTGAAAGGGTAGGCAATTTACAGGTTTATGGAAGATCCTCTATCTGGTTTATGTTTTTTTATTCTCATTTGTTTTTCAGCTTTTTTTTCGGCAACAGAAACAGCGTTCTTTGCGCTTTCTCCTCTTAGACTCAAAAAAAGTGAATCTGAAGGAGATGAGAGTGCTACTGAAATTCTAACTTTGCTCAGAGACAAGCAAAAAATGCTCATGACCATTTTGTTGGGTAACACGCTGGCAAATGTTCTGGCAACGGCAATGGCAGTTATTTTTGTCATAAATAAGCTCCCGGATTCTTCGTTGTCACAATATATAGGCACAGGTCTGACCGCCAGTCTCCTGATTGCATCGGCATTTATGTTTTTGATTTTGCTGATTTTCGCTGAGTTTGCACCAAAAACTATCGCTATATTTGGTGCATACAGCTTTTCAAAAATTGCAGTCAAACCTTTGAAGGTGATGATGTTTCTTTTTCTACCATTTACCGCAGCTTTCAGTTGGCTGATCAAAAAATTATTGCCTCGCTACTCAGATTGGAACAGCAGATTGGGATCTACCACATCCATGGATGAAATTGACAGCTATTTTACCCTGGGAGAGGAAGTTGGCATTATCGAACGAGATGAAAAGGAAATGATAAATTCGGTTTTTGAATTCGGCGATACTCTTGTTCGGGAAGTTATGATTCCAAGACCTGATATCATTTCCATGCCTCTAAATATTGAACTTGATGAAATGCTTACCTGTATCCGAGAAGACGGCCATTCTCGTTTCCCAGTATATGATGGTAGCCTTGATCGAATTGTCGGCATTCTTTATGTCAAAGATATTCTGATGAAGCTTGATGAAATAAAGGTTTCCTATGACCTGTTCAAGCTTTTGAGGCCACCCTTTTTTGTTCCTGAAACCAAAAAGCTGAATGATCTTTTAAGTGAATTTCAGAAACGAAAACAGCACATGGCTATGGTAGTTGATGAGTATGGTGGGGTTTCTGGTGTTGTTACTATCGAAGATCTGCTCGAAGAAATCGTTGGAGAAATTGTAGATGAGTATGATCTAGAAGAACAAGAGCCTCTTATTAAAGTCGACGAGAATATTTACAGTATCGATGCCAGATACAGCATGAAAGATTTCGAAGAAGAGCTTGATTATGAACTTGATTATGAAGATTCTGAGACCGTAGGCGGCTTTATGCTCGAAAAGCTTGGGCGCATTCCGCAAAATGGGGAAGAATTGGTTGAACCTCAAGGTGTTTTCAAGGTAACTGATATTAAAGGCAATCGAATTTTAAGGGTTCGTTTCATTAAAAATACTGAGTTTTTTAATCAGTGAGGCCAAAAACTTTATTTTAGCAGGTAACTAAGGTGGCAATAAAGCACGAAAGACTGAGTCGCACAATAGGAAGAGCAGTTAATGGAATAGAAGATTTTCTGCTGATGATTCGCAAATACCTTTTAACCGGTGTGCTTGTTCTGGTGCCTCTTGCTGTAACCATTTATATAATGTTTTTTGTGTTTCAGGTAACGGATGGTCTGCTGGGTAAAGCTGTAGCCAGTGTAATAGGTTACAGGGTTCCGGGAATGGGGATTTTTCTTACAGCTCTTATTTGTGTTGTTTCAGGCATGATTACTCAGAACTATTTTGGTCGCCGTCTTTTAAGCGGAATTGAGAGCTCACTCGGGAGAATTCCGGTTGTCAGGTCTTTGTATAATGGCACAAAGCAGGTTGCCGATGTAATTGTTCAAAAAAATAAGGGTGAATTTAAAAGAGTTGTTATAATTGAATATCCAAAGTCGGATTGTTGGGCAATTGCTTTTTTAACCGCAGATTTTACCATACCTCTCAAGTCTAAAAGAATTGACGATCTAAAAATGGTAACTGTTTTTCTACCGACTACCCCCAACCCAACTTCGGGTTATTTATTGATTATTGAAAAATCACGAGTTATAGATACCAATCTGGATATTGAAGAAGCCATGAAAGTTGTTATTTCTGGCGGGTTGGTGCAGCCTGGAGGCAAGTTGACCGGTAATGACGACGCCCCTGCAGTCCTTCCAGCTAAGGAAAGCGCGAATTCTACTTTAAGGGAATAAATACAATGAAACGTTCAGCTATTGTTTATTTTGTCTTGTTTTTCACTATATTTTGTTCGCTTACCGCTCAATCTAGCAATCTTGACAGAATAAAAAAGTATTTTGAGTTGCGTGATACTATAGGCCTGGTTAATTCAGAAATGAAAAAGGCTCTGGCCCCTGATGGCAAATCTCCAATGCTAAAACAGCCCGATGCCGAAAAAAATCTGACTCGTCTTGTCACTTTTCTCGGGCAACGAGTTAAACAATTTTCAAATATTGATACACCTCTTGGTGAACATTTTATCAGGAATCTTGAAGGATTGTTTGCCAGAACCAGGTATCTTTATTCAAATGTTATAACCAGAATAAGAACGGCACAGAGTCAGCCGCCGACAACCGATAAAGTAGCAAAAAAATCTAAAGAGCCGCTGAGCGAAAAAGATCTTGAATCAAGACCTTATTTCCATCCAATCGAAGTTAGAACTCTTTTAAGCCCTCCTTTAATGGAACAAGACAGGTTGGAGGCTCTTGATAAAAAATCTGAAGCTAAAAAAACAACAAAAAAGTCTGTCGAAAAAAATGAGCAGCCCGAAACTACCAAAATTGAACCGTTTGACAAGATAGCTCCAGAGCTGAAAATTAAGACTGATATAAAAAAAACGAACTCCGTGAAGAAAGCTCCCAAAAAAACTGAATCTGAAGTAGCTCCGGTTAAAGTTAATAAGTCAGAAGTTGGTCAAAAAGTAAAATCGGTGGCCCGGGTTAAAATGAATAAGCCGGCCAAAACGGTTGAAATAGTTCCACCTGCAAAAGCAACAAATGCTGCCACGCAAGATGAGACTAAAGCGACTCATCTTAGGCCCATGGCGGTTATGATAGAAAATCATAGTAGAGCCAGGCCGCAAAGTGGTCTTATTGATGCCAGGATTGTTTATGAAATGCCGGTTGAAGGTGGTATTACCAGATTTATGGCTCTTTACTACCATATCCCTGGAATTCTTGGTCCGGTTAGAAGCTGCAGGGAATACTTTGTCGACAGAGCGCTGGAAGTTAAAGCAATGTATGCACACTGCGGCGCAAGTCCAAAGGGATATGCCTATTTATCAAAAAGTGGAATTAACTCCATCGATGAAATCAGTCATGGAACGCCCTTCTACCGCTATAAAAGCAGAAAAGCACCCCATAACCTTTATACAAAGGGCAAACGACTTTTTGATTATGTCGCTAAAAAATTTCCGATGAAACTTAAAGAAAGTATTCAGGCGTTGAATTATGGAGCAGAGCCAACTGTTGGAGAAAAACCAGGTGAGAATCTTTATATAAGGTATCATGGCAATTACAATACTTCTTATAAATATGAAAACGGTGTTTATAAAAGATATATGAATGGCAAAAAGCACGTTGATCATGAAAATGGTCAGCATATAACCCCCGGAACAGTGATTTTGCAGGTTGCTAATATGAAAACCGTAGATAAAGCCGGAAGACAGGAAATTTCTTTTCTCGGTGAAGGTTCTGCAATAATCTTTTATAATGGAGCCCTTATAAACTGTCGTTGGCAAAAAAAATCGGCAAAAGCAATGACCAGGTATATAGCAAATAACGGAAAAGAAGTCGTCTTTTCTCTGGAAAGACCGGTCTGGATACAGGTTGTATCGCCAGGACACAAAGTTAAAGTAAATCAAAAAACTATAAATTTAAAACAAATTGCAGCCCGATAAATCTAAATTTTAAAAAGAGAGAATATATGCAAAAATTTGCAGCAGTTGGCGTTTTTGGTAGAGCCAATGCAGGTAAGTCTACCCTTATAAATACAATGGTTGGCGAACAGGTTTCTATTGTTTCCCCAAAGCCTCAGACAACCCGCAAAAGAATTATGGGAATTTTAAGCAAAGACAATGTTCAGCTCGTCTTTTGCGATACCCCGGGACTACATGAAATTAAAAATCGTCTCGATGCATTTATGCACAACGAAATTCTAGCAACTTTAAAGGGGTTGCAACTTGGAATCTATGTTGTTGATCTTGCCGATATGAAGCCAGAAAAAGATCGTGTATATCTTGAAATGATGAAGCCCGACAAAGATTTTCCCCTGTTGCTGGTGCTAAATAAATCAGATTTGGTTACCCGCAGCCAGATAGACAATGCCGAAAAAATTTACAACGAATTTTTTCCCTTCAGAAAAACTATAAAAATAGCAGCTCGCAGAAGCAGAACAGTTAAAAAAGTGCTTAACAAGCTTGTTTCTCTGGCGCCAAAAGGACCGCACGCGTATGATGCCGACTATTACACCAGTCTTAGCGAAAGAGAGATCGTCGAAGAGGTGATTAGAGAGGTTGCTTTACACAACTATTATCAAGAAGTGCCCCATTCTATAGCAGTTGTTGTTTCTCAATTTAGAGAAAGAGAAAATGGAAAAACTTTTATTGAAGCAGATCTTTTCGTCGAAAGAGACAGCCACAAAAGAATTCTGGTCGGAAAAAGCGGCAATGGAATAAGAAAACTTGGTAAAGAGTCGCGTAAGAGGTTGAACGCTCTGCTGGGACGTGATATTTTTTTACAGTTGTGGGTCAAAGTTAGAGAAAATTGGCGGCGAAGTGATGATTGGATTAAGAGGCTCGGATATAAAAAACAGTAACCCCTTTGCTAATCATTGTTTTGCCTTAAAGGATAAAATATGAATTCAATATTAATGATTGTTATTGCTGCAGTAATACTTTTGCTTGTATTTGTTATGTTCTCCCTGGATGACCAGGAAGATGAGCTGGATTTTCTTCAGGAAGAAGAAACAGACGAAAAAGCAATAAAAGAAAACAAAAAGACAACTGATCAGCCTTCGCAACAAAAAAGTGAAGAGAAGCCTCAGTCTGCAGAATTAAAAGCGGTGGCTTCAGAGCAACCAATCGCAAGTGAAACAAAAACGGTGCAAAAGCCTGAAGCTGTTTCTCAGCCAGTGCAAAAAACAGGTAGCGAAGAAGATTTGCGAATGCGAATTATGCTCGAACAACCAATGCCGGCACCAAGTTCAACTGAGCATTTTTCTGCTGTTGTGGCCGCGGTTCAGTTGAGATTTCCCGAAGAAGTTATTGCGTCAGGTGAGCCCTTTTTAAAACTTGTTCGCAGGGCTGAGGAAGTGTTTGTCAGAGATTTTGCCTTCTCATTTTCCTGCTATCCTACTACCCAGCTCGATCGAATGCTGGTTTTTGCTCGAAGCCCCGAGCGCGACGATGAACTTTTCGAGGCGCTGGTTGTGGCTTTCGAAATTATTTCCAGATTTAAGAAGACTCTCGAAAAAGACAGCGTTCTCCAAAACGCTAAAGCCAGAGTGTCAGTCGGCTTGTCGCGAGGAGAAATGCTCAGGGTTAACCGTGGCATTGCCGGAGAGCCATCATGGGTGGGTAAGGCTCTTTATATGGCCGAAACCCTGGCAGAAGCTGCAGGCGATTTCAATATTTATGTAGATGAAAAAGTGCACAAAGCAGCTTTGCCCTTGTTTGATTTTCGCGAGTGGAAGCCTATAAAAATGAGGTCGCCGTTGCCTGCTCTTCCGTTGTTTGAACTTGTTGGCTGGAACAAGCCCGAAGAAATCGCTTCTTTTGCATCCCATGAAGATCCCTTTGCCCGTAGAGCGGTGGCAGTTGCCTACAGATACCTCGAACTCGAAGATATGGACCAGGCGATGCTTAAGTTGTTAACCGACCCCGACGAGAAAGTGGCACTCGAAGCGCTCGAAACTGTTAAGGTTATTGGCAGCTCACACGCTCTTGGCTTGCTGAAGCGTATTTTCCCTGAAACAGTTGCAGCTGATTTTCGCAGTGCAATCATAGACGCTTTTGCTGCTATAGGTAAAAAAGAGGTTGTGCCAGTAATACTCGGCTCAACCAAAGAGGACAGCTGGAAAGTTCGTTTGAGTGCTGCAAAGGCTTTGTATCGTCTTTCAGGTAAAGATGCTTTAAAACATCTCGAGCATATGCTCAAAGATTCTGACAGCTCGGTAAAGGCATGCGTCAACGGTATTTTTTATCGAGAAACCAAAGATCCTGAATATATTGAGGCGTTACAGGAATTGCTTGGTGATTTATCGATTCGAGCTCGAAAATTTGCTACCGAAGAATTGCTCGACATGAAATCGGATAAATATCTCAAAATGGTAATAGACAGGTTTGCCGAACAAGAAAAAGAATTACAGAAATATATTCTTGGCAAACTCGAAATGAGTAGAAGTAAGATTCTTTATCAGTGCTTTCTTACAATATTTAAAAATTCAGGTGAGAAGATCAGGCCTCATATAGTTGAGGCTGTTCGAAGAGCCGGACTTGTGAGCTAATAATTTATGGCAATTGATATAATTGTTGTCGATGATGAGGAGATGATCCGCTGGACCCTTAAAGAGGCCCTTGAAAGCGAAGGATACAATGTAAATACTTTTGGAAACGGTCGGGATTTCCTGAAGTTTTTTAATGAAACGGGCGGTGATATAGTTCTGCTCGATGTCAGGCTACCCGACAGCAATGGGCTGGACCTTCTACTTGAAGTGACTCGCCTTGACCCTGAAGCTATTGTGGTAATAATGACTGCTTTTGGCGATGTTGAAGTGGCTGTCAGCGCAATGAAGCGCGGAGCTTTCGATTATATTTCCAAACCCTACAGCCTTGATGAAGTAAGCCTGCTGATCAAAAAAATCGTTCAAGCCAATTTGCTTAAAAGTCAACTTCATCATTATCAGGAGCGACTTGAAAATCAGTTCTCTCGAATTCTGGGAGAAAACCAGAAAATGAAGCAGCTGCGTGAGCATATACAAATGGCTGCAAAGACTGATCGAACTACAGTATTGATAAGGGGCGAATCGGGTACAGGTAAAGAGCTGGTTGCCCGGCAAATTCATTTTCAGAGTGGCAGGGCAGATAAGCCGTTTATCGATGTCAATGCCGCTGCCGTAAGCAGTACACTGCTTGAATCTGAACTGTTCGGCCACGAAAAAGGCGCTTTTACCGACGCTCAAAGACAGAAAAAAGGTTTGTTTGAGCTTGCAAACGGTGGAACACTCTTTCTGGATGAAATAGGAGAGCTTGATCCTTCTTTGCAGGTAAAGCTTTTGCGCGTTCTTCAAGAGCGAAAATTTCGCAGGGTCGGTGGTACTAATGATATACATGTAGATGTGCGAATTATTTCGGCTACCAATGCCGATCTCGAAGAAGCAATAGAAGATGGACGCCTGCGGCAGGATTTGTTCTACAGGCTGAACGTCTTCACCATAGGGATTCCCCCACTCCGAGACAGAAGAGATGACATTCTACTATTGGCTAAATATTTTCTTGAAGAATTTCGCAAAGAATTTTCCAAAGATATTTCAGGCTTTCGCGAAGATACTTGTAAGATTCTAGAAAGCTATAATTATCCGGGTAACGTACGCGAGCTGCGAAATATTATAGAAAGAGCTTCGCTACTGGAGACATCTTCTCAGATAAGACCTTCAAGCTTGCCCGAAGAGCTTAAGAAGGCAGCCGAACTTGAATGTGTTTCTTACGATCCGGCAGAAAAGAAACCCTGGCAAATGCCGAACTTTAATTTTAAGCAGTACATAGATTCCGTTGAAAAACAAATCGTTCAAGAGGTAATGGCTGAGTCAGAAGGAAAAAAAAGTCGGGCAGCTAAAATGCTTGGTTTAACCCGATTTGCTTTGAGGCATCAGTTAAAGAAGCACGATCTTGAGTAAAAATTTAACATTTTTTTTCAAAAAAGTCTGAATTGTTTAAAAAAGTGTGCTATATTTACACTAAGGTACCCTTTGTGCGAAAAATGCACGTCTTGGAGCCGGAAACATAGGAAAATAGTCACAATACTTTGGCACGCAACTTGCGACGTATGTAGTAAAGAGCCATTAATGGGCAAGGAGAAACAGCTATGATATCAGAATTACTGCAAGATAACTTTATTGACCTTCAATTGGATGCAAACGACAAAAACGCAGCTATCGACAAACTTTCAGGAATGTTGTGTACATCCGGAAAAGTTACAGATCATTGTAATTTTGTCAGCGCTGTGCTCGAAAGAGAAAAACTTGGAAGTACAGCAATCGGAGCAGGGATTGCTATTCCGCATGCTCGAGCTAATACCGTTAATGAAGTCTCTATTGCATTTGCCAGATCAGGATCCGGTATTGATTTTAATTCGGTTGACGGTGATCCTGTACACCTTATATTTTTGCTGGCAGCTCCAGTAGAATCAGGCAGTCTCTACCTCAAGCTTTTGGCACGAATTTCGCGCCTTTTAAGATATCAGGATCTCATTGAAGATCTCAAAAAAGCTAATACTACCGAGGAAGTTGTAAAAATAATTGCAGCCAAAGAATAATTTTTCTGGGCAAATAGAGGCTTGATGGCTACAGGAAGGGTTAGCCAAATGTTAAAAAAACGCAAAGATGAGTTGTCGCTCCATATGCGTATACCTGCCGATAAGTGTTATTTGGGCAATGCCGTTTTAACACTTGAGGGTATTTGCGAGCACTTCAGTGTTAGTAAGAAGTCTAAAGAGCATATAAAAGAAGCTTTGAAATCGGCTTTGGGCAATTCTATTGATTTCTCTTATAAAAAAGCTTCGGGCTTATTTGACTTGAAATTCTCTGTTTTTAAAGATAAGCTTCAAATAACTGTAGAGGATTTCATGTTGAGTGACGAAGTAGCAGTCGATACTGGTCAAACTCCGATCAGCGAAGATGAGCTGCGGGAAAATCTAGGTCAAGTTATTGAAATGGCCGACGATTTCAGAATATTCAGTGAAAAAGGTCGTCATTCATGTTATTCGATGCAGTTTAATCTTACACTGGCGGAATGATGAATGACTAATGACATAAAAGAAAAAACTTTTTTTCTGCTTAAACCTGATGCGGTGCAACGCAACCTTGTTGGCCGCATCATTTCACGTTTTGAGGATAAGGGATTTAAGCTTGTAGCCGGCAAAATGGTTATGGTCAGTCGACAGCAGGCCGAAAAACAGTATGAATGTCATTTGGGCAAGTCTTTTTATCCCTCTCTTATCGAGTTTATAACTTCTTCGCCCTCTTTTGCCGTGGTTATGGAGGGGAAAAATGCCATTAAAATAGGTCGCAGACTTATGGGTGCGACTGACCCGCTTGAAGCCGAACCGGGAACCATACGTGGTGATTTTTCAATTGACGTTAAGCATAATTTAATTCATGGCTCTGATTCAGAGCAAAGCTATGAACATGAAATGAAAATTTATTTCAGCAAAGATGAGATTCAAAATTACCAACTGGCTTTAGAACCCTGGATTTATTATAAATAACGCTTTTAATTGATAGCATTGCCCCCCGAATAAAAATCGGGGGATTTTTCTACTCATTTGGGATAAAAAAGTTGAACAAATCATCGAAAGAACCTGCAGAATCCTCAAAATCAGTTTATTTGCGTATTTTTGCTATTGTGGCTGCTTTATTTGCGATTACTTTTTTTATGGTCGTCTGGGCAGTTAATTCAAATAAATTTGCCCATCTTACTGCAAATTTTATATGTACCAGTCCAGATAACCAAGATTATAAAGTTGAATTCCAAAATTTAAAAGGTAGTTTATATCAAGGAGTGAGCATAACTGCCGTTCGGGTAAAAAATCCAAATTTAGGCTTTCTTGCTGAATTTAGAGGTTTAAAGCTGAATTTTAATTTTGACAATATGATGGCAGGTAAGGGCATAACCCTGGATTTAGCCTGTCGTGATGCCGAACTAAAAGGCGCGTTTTTCCCGGAAAAACTTTATGATCTGCCACCTTTCCCTTCTGTTGGCTGCTTTGCCGATCTTCCGGGAAATATAAGGCTTGCCACAGTTAAAATTGATAAAATCAAACTACGACCATTAAAGAAATTTGATCTGTTGTTCAATCTTGACTCTGTTTTTATTGAGTTTCTGGAAGGGCAAAAATCTACATTTAATTATAATGGCTTGTTTAAAGAAACTAAATTCTTAAATGGCGCTTATAGTGGAACCTGGAATGAAAAGAAAGATAAGATGTCTGGTCGTTTCGAAGGCTGTTTTGCCGGCAAAAATTATGCGCTTGAGCTTATACTGGCAGAAAAAAATGGCAGGCTGGAGGCCAGCGGACATATTTCGCGTGGAGAGCTCGATCTTGCTGTTTTTTCCAGATGGCTTATTCCATTATGGCAAGATGTTTTTCCGTTTGGTTTCGATGGCATAGTTGAACTCGGCGGATCCTGGGTGTATAAAAACAATACTGGTTTTCTGGGCAATCTCAACGGCGCTTTTTCCAAAGTTAGAATGGTTGCCCAGGGAATGTTTATTACCGTTTTTGAGCTGAATGGTTTATATAGTATTTTTAATGGAAATTTGGAGCTTACTGATTCCGGAAGCTCATTTGCAGGGTTCCCGGCTCAATTATCCGGAAGTATCGATTCTGTTTTCAGTCCTCATCGTAAGTGGGATCTGGCTTTTTCAGCCGGCTCGATTAATCTGGCAAGTTTTGCAGCGCAATTACCCTGGGGAATAAAATACGGAATGAAGCTGCCCGGGCTTAAAGGTAAAGCTGCGTTTGCGATGAGTGTCCGAGGACGCAAACCTGAAATTAATGCCGAACTTAAGACCAATGCTTTAGAGGTAGTTACAGAGCACTCTTCTCATCTGGTAAAAGGAAAAATCTTTTTTAAATCAAACAATAAAGTTCAAGAACAAGTAGCTGCCGACTTCAATTACTTCTCTTCCACCAAGTCTCCGGCTTTTTTGAAGCGTTTTTCCCGAAATGGGCAACAATTTTCATATAGAATGGCTAACTTTTCCTGGCATGGCACTGGCCCTGATTTAAGCGAAATGAAGTTGGTGGGCAGTATAAAAGACGTTAATGAACCTCTTGCTGGTTTGGCGGGTAATTTCAGTAACGGTAAAGGTTCTTTTGAGACCATATCTACCAGCCAAAGCGATAGCTTGACTGGCTATCAGGCACGTAACTTTTCCTTTTTGCAGCTTTTGTTGGGTTACTAAAATAAAAAAAGGCAGACTTTGTAATTTACAAAGTTTGCCTTTTAATTAATGCGAAGCTTTATCCTTGATTTAGTTTTTTTACTTTCATTTCTACCTGGCGAAGGTTTACTCCCTGTTTCTGTAAGAAGCTTTCAAACCATGAGGTGTTTACTGCGCATGCTTTGAGCTCTCTTTTGAATTCTACAATCAGTTTTTGAAGTTCAACCATATCAGCAATTTTAAGTTTAGGTTTGTCTCGCATATATTGCATTGCTTTGAGGTTGTTGAGGGCCAAATTGATGGCAGTGGTGAATTCATATCTGGTTACGTTGTCGGTATATACAAATGGAAAGGTATTGAGCATGCCGCGATTGGTAATGTGTCTTACCGATTTAAAAGCCCAATGTCTTGAATTTACAAAATTAAAGGCTGAATCGGTGTTGGATTTTGTGTTGTTTTTTATTTTTGAAGCTTCCTGACCAGGCCTTTCCTTCAGTTGACTGTCAACTAGAGGTATGAAAAATGCGGCATCGGCTTCGGCTTTTTTGCGAGGAGTATAGCGGTGTCTGATGTTTTTGTCGGTTGTAAACTCCCATGAAAAATTAGATGCCAATTGCTCTCCCATTTTACTTTTTATATTATCACTTACGATAACTTTGTATTCTGTATTTGAATCAAGAGGGCTTTCAGGGGTAAAAACAGCTCTGTTTTTGCGCTGGTCATAGCTTACTTTGCCCGGCACTCTGGTTTGATTCCCGAAAATTGAAATGTTGATATGGTCAACTGTCGATGGATCAGCGGGTTCAGAAAAATGGACTGCAATTTTGCTTTTTCTTGAAACTTTTTTATTTCGAATTCCGGGGAATACAGCCGCAACTTTAAAAGGTTTGAGTTGAGATCTGTTTGGTCTGGTTCTTACCCTTCTATTCGCCGGGGCCTTGCGCGAGGGCGTTGCCACCCTGCGATTCTGCCGTTGTGGTGGCCTCTGATTGGAATTGCGATTTTGTGAGGGTTGAGAATAACTGTTAGTAGTTGCCCTGCCTGCTGCACTTAATCTTTCAAGATTAACAGTTTCCTGTTCTGGTGCAGGCGCAGGTTGTTGATTCTTGTTTTGTGCCATCATCTCAGGCATTTCAGGGCGGTTGACCGGGCTGACAGTCGAAAACATGGAATTTATTCCGCTGCGTATCGGTTGATCATGAGTATCTGTGACACCCTGTGTTACCACAACTCGATAATTCTTGTTGCTGTCAAGTAAGCCTACGGGAGTAAGAGTTGCCTGCTTTTTATCTTTTAAATACTGAATCTTTGCAGGTACGGGCCCAAAATCATCTTCAAGTCTGAAGGTAAATTCGTTCAAGGTTTCAGGCCTTATTGCATCGCTGAAACCAATGGTTATCGGCTGAGTCAAATTAGTTACTTTTGCTCCGTTGACCGGAGAAAGTCCGATAAGTTGAACCCGGGAGCGTTGAGGCTGTCTTTGCCGTTTTGGCCGTTGGGTTCTTTGTGATCGTTGCTGAGAAAAGTTCTGAGACTGTTGCTGTTGGCTGGTTTGTTTTTGACTATTAGAATTTTGTTGAGAAAAGGGATTGGCAAAATCCTGAGAATGTTGTTTTGCTTTTCGAGAGGGTGCGGGACTTTCGCTGATTTCATGCTCCGGTACCTCGGGTTGATTTCCGCCAAGCCTGAATGGTATCAAAGTTTTCTTGTGAAATTTTTGCCCAGAGGTAGAGGCAAGTTTTTTTTCTACCGCAATTGCGTAATTGGCATCCTCCTTGAGGCGATCTCTTGGACTAATGGTAAGAGTTTTTAAGTCGCTGGAAAGTTTATAGTCAATTCCCACTGGTTGGTTATTTTCAAAAAGCTTGACCGGAGCGCTTTTGAGCGAAACAATGTCGAGAGGCTCGGAAAAAGTTACTTCAAGTTGAGTACCGGGTTCGATATGTCCGGAACCCATGTTTGCATCAGCAATATTTAGATAACTTTGTGAGTTGGCTGTTTGCTTTTCATTATCTGGGCCTTCCAAACTTTGACCAGACTGAGAGGGTATTGGTTGAAATCCGCTTCCACCCTTGGTTTGAAAACTCCATACCTTTTCCGAAGTTTGGCCCAGGCCGTCATAATAGCTTAATTGAGCAGTATAAGTTTGCCCCTCTTTGAGCTTCTGTTTAGACTTAAACATAATTTGTCTGGCTGAAGGGTTGTAAAAAAGTTCGCCATCAACCGGCTCGCTGCCATTAAACAGGTTTAAATTGGCTGTCTGATAAAAAGATGGGGTGGTTGCCCCATCAAATTCAACAGTCAAAGGTGTGTCGGTAGGAATCTCTCCGGCCATATCGGCTGGAAAATGTTTGTTAATTTTTATTGCGGCCGTTTCTGCTCTGATTGATTTCTGGTCAAGACTTGCAAGAACCGGCGAGCTGGAGCCCATGGCAGCTAAAATTGCAAATAGCAGTGCCGCCTTATTCCAACGGTTCATAGTTTACCTCCTCAAGCTTATGCTCTTCGGCTAAACCATCGGCATAAACTATTTGCAGTCTTAGAACAATTTAACTTTTAAAATTTCATTTGTTTGTTAAGAATTTATAATGTTGAAATTTGCCTCATTTAGTGCTACATAATGTCAGATTAAAGTAATTCCAGTCGGGTAACCTTTTGCTGTTATCCTGAGTCACTAAGGAGTCAATATGGGAACAGATGTTGCATCTTTTGCTAAACAACTGAAAGAAGACGGAATTGACGCGGCACGCAAAGAGGCCGAAAAAATTGTCGCTGACGCAAAAAAAGAAGCCGGTAAAATTCTTGAAAATGCCAGAGAAGAAGTAGAAAAACAAGAAAAAGAATCGGAAAAACGCATAACTCAAAAGCGCCAGAACGCTGAGGCAGAAATCAGACTGGTTGCCCGAGATTTAATGACAGGCTTCAGAAAAAACATTGAGAAAATTGGCTGTGACCTTTTAAAGGGAAAAGTGGCCGAGACTCTTAAAGATGAAGATGTAATCAAGAATTCCATCAGTGAGTTGTTAAAAACTCAGAAAACCGGCCAGGAATGGGAATTAGCACTTGGCGAAAAGGTTGGTAAACCTCTGGCCAACAAAATTGCCAATCTCTTTAAAGAAAAAGATGCAGCAGTTAAGCTTGTTGATGACCTTAAGAAAGCCGGTTTCGAAATGCGCCAGGTCGAAGGAAATGAAGTAATTGAAGTTACAGAAGACTCTATTACAGAGTCATTTAAAAGGCTGTTATCACCTGAGCTGAAAAAAATACTACAAGCTCAGAGTGAAGATTGAGAACTGGTCTGATATAAAATGAGTAACAAGCTTTTTTATCTTATGACTTATCTGCCAACACTTCCGGCTCTTGGGCAAGATTTGCCCGAGGTTGATGCGCTGGCAAAAATTAGAGACGAGTCTGACGAAAAACTGCTATTGCTTGCCGATTTGCTTGAGGCAGAAGAAATCATAAAGCAGACGGGTATGCAGTTTTTTGTTCTTGAAAATAAGGATTTTAAACCGGAACTTTCTGAAAGATTGCCCGAAAATTTTGTAAAACTGTTTTATTCTTTTAAAGAAGTCCCCGAAGCTGAATGGCTTGAAAACATATATTTTGCCTGGTTTGCCCTTTTTATTGAATTAAGTAATTCGATAAAATCTGACCTTCTGGCAGAATGGGCACAGTGGGAATATTCGCTCAGATTAGCACTGAAAAGCGAACGCTTGAAGACCGAAAATTCCAATAAATCAATTTCTACAGATGAAAATCTCTTACCCGGAATGTCTGCTGTCATTGATCATGGATCAGTTGTAGAATCCTGGAAAGCTATAGATGAGCCAATGCAGGCCGAAAAATTTCTTGACCAGTATCGCATAGATTTTTTGCGTAATCTGGGCACCCAATACACTTTTGCTATCGAAGAACTTATTGCATATATGCTTGAACTTCGAATTCATAATAGATATGCACGTTTGAGCCTTGATGAAGGGCGTAAAATACTTGAGGAGGTCACCGCACTGTGAGTTCAACCGGTCGAATAGTTACCGTTTATGGCAACATGGTTACAGCTGAATTTGAAGGCGCAGTTCGACAGAATGCGGTTGCCTACTGTCAGCGTTCTGACGGAGTTAAACTTATGTCGGAAATTATCCGTATCCGGGGTAACCGAGCGGATATGCAGGTTTTTGAGTTAACTCGCGGACTGAAAGTAGGAGACCCGGTAGAGATTACCGATGAATTGCTTTCTTTGGAGCTAGGTCCCGGCCTTATTGGAATGGTTTATGATGGATTGCAGAATCCGTTGCCCGAAATGGCCGAAAAAGTAGGAAAATTTCTTGAACCTGGAAATTATTTAGATGCTCTTGACCGATCCCGAGAATGGGAATTCTCCCCGTTGGCTTCAGAAGGCGATGTTCTTACTGCCGCCGAAAATCTGGGACAGGTTAAGGAAAACATTTTTGATCACTTTATTATGGTGCCATTCCATCTGCGAGATGAGTGGAAGGTCAAAAAGATTGCGCCGGCAGGAAAATATAAAATTGAAGATGAAATTGCCGTTCTCGAAAAAGAAGGCGAAACTCTTTCGGTTAATATGATTCAACGCTGGCCTGTTCGTATTCCCCTGGGTATCTATAAAGAAAGATTGCTGCCGGTTGAACCTATGGTCACAAAGCAGAGAATCATCGATACCTTTTTCCCGGTTATGCTGGGCGGCACATATTGTATTCCCGGGCCATTCGGTGCCGGTAAAACGGTTTTGCAGCAGATCACCAGCCGACATGCCGAAATAGATCTGGTTATTGTGGCGGCATGTGGTGAGCGCGCCGGTGAAGTTGTTGAAACTCTTAGAGAATTTCCCCACTTAAAAGATCCGCGAACCGGTCGCACTCTTATCGAAAGAACCATTATAATTTGTAATACTTCGAGTATGCCGGTTGCAGCTCGTGAATCATCTGTTTACACTGCAATTACCCTGGGCGAATATTATCGTCAGGTTGGCTTGAACGTGCTTATGTTGGCTGATTCAACCTCTCGTTGGGCGCAGGCGTTGCGCGAAATGAGTGGGCGACTCGAAGAAATTCCCGGAGAAGAAGCTTTTCCTGCTTATCTTGAAAGTTCCATCGCCAGATTTTACGAACGTGGCGGAATCGTTAAATTAAAAGACGATCGAAAAGCTTCTCTTACTATTGGCGGAACAGTCAGCCCCGCAGGCGGTAACTTTGAAGAGCCGGTTACTCAGGGAACTTTAAAAGTTGTCGGATCATTCCTCGGTCTTTCCTATGCCCGCTCTTACGCTAGAAGATACCCGGCAATTGATCCGCTTGAATCCTGGTCAAAATATACCGGAACTATTGACACCAAAAAAGTTCAATGGGCACATAGCTTTTTACAGCGCGGCAAAACCATTAACGAAATGATGCAGGTTGTTGGTGAAGAAGGAACATCTATCGATGACTTCATAATCTATCTCAAGTCAGAATTTCTCGATAATGTTTATCTGCAACAAAATGCTTTCGACGAAGTCGATGCGGCATGTCCGACTGATAGACAAAAATATTTGTTTGGCATGGTGAGCGATGTACTGAGCTATGATTTTGATTTTGACAGCAAAAGTCAGGCCCGTGATATGTTCTTTACACTGACTGAGCATTTCAGAGACTGGAATTACTCTCCCTGGGAGAGCGATAAAATGAAGGAACACGAAGAAAAAATCAGGGCAACTCTTAATCAGAAGGAGGCTGCCGATGCGTAAGTATTATTCACAGATCGATGATATTGCAGGAAACGTAGCTACTTTAAAAGCAGAAAACGTTGGTTATGAAGAACTGGCAGTTGTAGAAGGCTCCTGGGGAAAGTCGCTGGCGCAGGTAATCAGAATTACCGGCGACAAGGTTTCAATTCAGATTTTTACCGGGACCCGCGGTGTTTCTACCGGTGATAAAGTTAGCTTCCTTGGTTCTTCGATGCGGTTCAGTTTTTCAGAAGAATTGTTTGGTAGAGTGTTTTCAGGTGGTGGAGAACCCCGCGATGGTCGAGCCGGATTGACAGACAATCTTATCGAAGTTGGCGGCCCGGCAGTTAACCCGGCTATCAGGCTTATGCCTCATAGAATGATTCCTACCAGTATTCCTATGATCGATGTGTTCAATACCCTGGTTGAAGGGCAGAAGCTGCCGATTTTCTCTATTCCGGGCGAACCATATAATGAATTGCTTTCACGTATTGCCCTGCAGGCAGAAGCCGATGTAATCATTTTTGCTGGTATGGGCCTTAAATACGATGAATACCTTTATTTTAAGCATAAGTTCGAAGAAGGCGGCACCATGGCGCGAACTATCATGTTTACCCATACAGCTGCCGATCCGGTCGTTGAATGTCTGCAAACCCCCGATCTGGCATTGACTGTTGCCGAACAGTTTGCCCTTCAGGGTAAAAAAGTTCTGGTTCTGCTTACAGATATGACCAACTTCTCAAATGCTTTAAAAGAAATCTCCATTACAATGGAACAAATACCGTCTAACCGAGGTTATCCCGGCGATCTTTACTCGCAGCTGGCATCTCGTTATGAAAAAGCTGTTGTTTTCGAAGATGGCGGTTCGGTAACTCTTATGGCTGTTACCACTATGCCGGGTGATGATGTTACCCATCCGGTTCCTGATAATACCGGTTATATTACCGAAGGACAGTTCTATCTTAAAAATGGTGTTATTGATCCTTTCGGTTCATTGTCGAGGTTAAAACAGCAGGTTAACGGTAAAACCCGCGATGACCACCGCGCGATAATGGATGGTTGTATCCAGCTTTATTCCAAGTGTCGTGAAACCAGAGAAAAACGTGCTATGGGTTTCGAAATGTCAGACTGGGACAATAAGCTGATTGCTTACGGCGAAAGCTTTGAAAACGAAATTATGGACTTTTCGGTTAATATCGGTCTTTATGATGCGCTCGATAAATGCTGGAAAATTCTTGCCAAACATTTCGAACCCAGAGAAACCGGTATTAGATCAAGTTTGTGTGATGAATTCTGGCCGAAAGAGGACTAAAAATTAATTATGGCTGAAAAAATCAAGAAAACCAGACCTGAACTGCTGAGACAGCGTCGACAGCTGTCGATGTTTCAGCGGTTTCTCCCGACTCTGGTCTTGAAGAAACAGCAGATTCAATCTGAAATCCTCAAGGTCAGGAATGAGCGGAAAAAACTTGATGAAGAGCTGACTAAACGCATAAACCAGATTAAAGGATGGGCGGCATTGTTCAGTGAATCTTTGCCTGGCTCGTTGACCAGACTGGTTGAAGTTAAAGATATTCAACGTGGTATTCGTAACGTAGCCGGTATTAAGTTGCCGATTGTTAAACATGTTGAGTATGAAGTAAAAGACTTCAGTCGCCTGGCAACTCCGCCCTGGGTGGACGCCGGCCTGAGGTTCCTTAAAGAACTGATGGAATTGCGTGAAACCGTAAAAGTTCTTCATGAGCAGGAGTTCTTACTGCAACAGGAATTGCGTAAAGTTACTCAAAGGGTAAATCTGTTTGAAAAGATCAAGATTCCCACTGCCAAAGAAAATATCAGAGTCATTCGTATCGCACTTGCTGAAGAGCAAACTGCTGCTGTGGTTCGCTCAAAAATCGCCAAAGGCAAGGCTGCTTAAAGGAGGTAATTTTATATGATCAGTCCAATGAAAAAGCTCCTGCTGGCAGCTAAAGTCTCAGATAGACAACAGGTGCTGTCTATCTTAAAAGGGGCCGGAGTAGTCCACGTAGACCCTGTCGATCCTGAATCGGTTAAATTGCCCGAAGGGCTTTCTACTGAAATTGATAATTGCAATAAAGCAATTACTACTTTAATTCAAATCGAGCCTCCGCAAAATAACAAGCTCATACCGCCCGGCACTCCTTCAAGGCTTGTAGAAGAAGTGCTCGAGCACGCCCAGGCCATTCCAAGATTGCGTGAGCATATAGCCAGTCTCAATCGTGAAATTGAAGCCTACACCCCTTGGGGCGACCTGGGAATCCAGGATATAAAGGAGCTTCAGAATCAGGGCGTCAATATAAGGTTGTTCAAAGGTCCTGTTGACAACTTTAATGGGTTAGAAGCTGAGTCAGTCGAAAAAATAAATGAAATTGCCGGTATTGCCTATATGGCAATTGCATACCGCAATGAACCTGTAATTCCAGATTCGTTGATCAAGGTCGATCTTCCCGAAAAAGATATTTACGATCTGAACGATGAAATTTCTGAGTGCCGCCATAAGATCGACGAGCATGAAGAGGCTTTGTCGTGTTTATCTTTAAGGCTTGAAGACCTTGAAAAACATAGCATGAAGCTTTTGAATAAAAAGCGCTATTCTGAAGTAGAGACCGGAGTTTTTGTCGAAGATCAAATCTTTGTGGTTTCCGGCTGGTGTCCGATTGATCAAGTTGAAACTCTGCAAAAATCTTTCTCAGAAGCAAATGTTAAAGCCGGAATGCATTTCGAAGATCCAGACGAAGATGAAATTCCGCCAACTCTATTAAAAAATGCTCCATGGGCTCAGAGTATCGGCCCTCTTTACGAATTCATGGGTATGACGCCGAGTTATCGCGAGCCGGATACCAGCGGCACCTTTTTGCTTATGTTGTCGTTGTTTTCTGCTTTTCTTCTTGCAGATGCCGGCTATGGCCTTATTGTTTTTCTTGCGCTGGCAGCCGCTTATGTGCCGCTGACCCGGCGTAACGTTGACAAAAATGCACTTAAGCTCGGCATGTTTCTGTTTGGCGCTGTCGCTCTTTATGGCTTGTTTACCAACACCTGGTTCGGTGAACATTTCAGATTGATTGACAGTTACAAATTTAATCCCAACTCCCAGGAAGGTATGATTTTCCTGCAGGGACTATGTTTCCTGATAGGGGTTTTACATCTTAGCTATGGCCATATCGTAAAAATGATGGGTCGACAACGCGATATAAGCCTCCTTTCTGAAGTTGGCTGGATCGCTTTTCTCTGGGCTATGTACGGTGTGATTTGTCAGCTTATACTAAAAGAGTCCTTTCCTTATTTTATGCCAGGGGGTTGGGATTGGATTATTAATACTTTCTATGTCTCTGCTTTCCTTATATTAGTATTTACTGCTCCATCCTGGAATATTTTTGCCAGCATTTTAGCAGGCATAGGAGCTGTTTTGAAAAACGCATCATCTTGTTTCTCTGATGTAGTCAGTTATATCAGACTCTGGGCCGTCGGTATGGCAGGCGGCAAGGTTGCCATGGCTTTTAACGATATTGCCGCCATGGTTCCATTCTTTTTATTAAAGCTCCCGATATATGTTCTGGGGCATGCAATAAATATAATACTTGGTGTGATAGCCATCCTGGCTCATGGTGTTCGACTTAATCTGCTTGAGTTTTCAAACCATCTCGAGCTTGAATGGTCTGGACGAAAATATGATCCGTTTCGGGAAATTAAGTAAAATTCTTCTAAGGAGCGAAAGAATATGTTAGCAATTTTGGGAAAACTTTCTCTTGGTCTTATAATGGGATTCGGCGGAATTGGCAGCTGTCTTGGTATTAGAGCTGCAGGTATTTCTGCTGCTGCAGCCTGGGCTAAAGAAGGAAAAGAAGGTAAGCCTCTTTCCGGTAAATTCAGTGGTCTTGTCGGTATGCCGGTCAGCCAGACTCTTTATTCAATGATTCTTTATTTTCTTATGAGACCATTCGCAGGTGTTGAAGCCAATGGTGGCGTGCTTTTTGGTATTGCTGTCGGTATTGGTTTGTGTGAGCTTTTCTCTGCCTATGTTCAGGGTATGATCGGCGGTGCCGGTATCAGAGCCTTGGTAGATAATGGTGGAAAAGGTTTTGGTAATATTATTGTTGCTATGGGTATCGCCGAATCAGTTGGTCTGTTCGCAATGGTTGTGGGCATTCTTATTCTGAACTCAGATATTATGGTGGCTGCTGCTGAAGTGGCGGCAAATACTCCCTGATAATTAGAACTTTATTTTTTAAGTAAATTAACAAACTGTCGACCAAAGCTTAGTTGTAGCCTGGTCGACAGTTTTTTTGTCTTCGTGTCACTAAAATTGTGTTATAATCAAAAAAAAAGAAACATTCAGGAGTATTTTCAGTATGGCTAGACTATTTGGAACAGACGGTGTAAGAGGAAAAGCCAACCGATTTCCGTTAGATGCAAATACCGCTTTTAGAATTGCCCAATCAGCTGCAAGACAGCTTATGCTCAATCATAAAAAACGTGGTAGACCTGTATTTATTGGCAAAGACACTAGACGTTCCGGTGATATGCTTGAACACGCCGTAGCAGCCGGTATGGCATCTGTAGGAGCCGAAGTCAGGCTTCTAGGGGTTATTCCAACCCCGGCAGTAGCTTTTATTACTCGTCAACTTCAAGGCATGGGCGGAGTTATGATAAGCGCTTCCCATAATCCTTATTATGACAACGGCATAAAAATATTTGGAGCCGATGGTTACAAAATCACCGATGCAATCGAACTGGCTATTGAAAAAGAGATGCAGGCCAAAGAGAGAATCGAACTACCGATCGGCGAAGAAGTCGGTACAATAAGAACCGATGAAAGCTCACAAAATTTCTGGCTTACAAGCCTGGCAAAAGTTGCAGGCGAAAATGTCGGTTCTCGTCGTTTGAAAATAGCCTTGGACTGTGCAAATGGTTCGGCCGCCTGCTGGGCGCCGAAATTCTTTTCTGATCTTGGTTATAGTGTTGATGCAATTGGGGTTAACCCCGACGGAATCAATATAAATCACAAAGTTGGTTCGACCTGTATTGCATCTTTGCTGGAAGTAATGAAAAAAGAGCATTTCGATGTTGGCTTTTCTTTTGATGGCGATGCAGACAGGGTTATAGCGGTTTCAAGCAATGGCGAAGTTATAGATGGTGATTTTATTCTTGCTATCACTGCAAAATTTCTCAAAGATAGAGAAAAGTTGCCCGGTAATGCATTGGTAACAACTGTTATGGCTAATCTGGGCCTCGATCTTGCCATGAAAAACCATGATATAAGTGTATTTAAAACCAGAGTAGGCGATCGTTTCGTTCTCGAAGAAATGCAGAAAAAGCAATCTATAGTAGGGGGCGAACAGTCTGGACATATAATTCTTTCCGACCATTCTACTACCGGTGACGGAATGCTTACCGCCTGTTATATTTTAAAAATAATGCGTGAAACCGGCGCTACTTTAAAAGAACTGAGCCGAGTGATGAGTAAATTACCACAAGTGCTGGTCAATATAAGAGTTAGAAATAAAAAATTTGATTCTGTACCTGAAATTGTAGATATTATAAGAAATACCGAGAAAAAACTCTCCGGTCGTGGAAGAATCCTGGTGCGTCCTTCAGGAACGGAAGACCTGGTAAGAGTAATGGCAGAAGGCCCCGATGAAAGTGAAATCAAAGGTTTGGTGCAAAGTATAGCTAAAACTATTTCTGCTTATTTATGCTAAAATAGATAATATGAAGAAGTTTACAATTTTTATTGTTGTCGTCTGTGTTTTTATGCTGGCAAATTTAACCGGCTGCTGTAACGGGAAAAAGTCTGTTCCCGGTCAAAAACAGCAGCTGAAACAGAGCAGCGAAGATCCAAAAACAAAAGATGAAGAAAAACAGGAAGCAGAAGAAGAGCCTCTGGATATTCTTTCCCAGACAGGGTTGAACTATTCTATTCAGAATAATAATAAAAAATCCGGTATTAAAAAAGGGCATGTAAGTGCTTTTTTTGAAAAGCAATATCTCGAAGGTATTCAGCTTATGGAAAAGGGCGAATACAATAAAGCTATAAGCATTTTTGAGGGCATCTCTCAGCGTTATCCCAATTCAGAAGAAGCCAGCGTTGCTCAACTTTGTATTGCAGAACTTTATTTTCGCAATAAGGCAAACAGCCTGGCTTTAAAGGCCTACGAAGAGGTTGTTGCCGAATACCCGAACTCTCATGCAGCAGAAAATGCAAAAGCCGGCATAAAATATCTGCGGGATTTCAAAAAATATGAAAAGGAATATGTACCCGTAGATTCAGAAGATCGAAAAAGAAGAAGAGGATTTTAATGCTGTTTAGAACTGCAAAAAGATCAGCGTTTTCACTCGTTGAAGTCTTACTGGCTGTTTTTATTATAGGAGTTGGAGTGTTCCCGGTGATTTCACTGTTTTTCTCGGGCTCGCGAACTGTCGAAAAAGGCAGTGTTGTGCTCGAGGCTTCTATTGTTTCGCAAAATATTCTAGATCTTGCTCGCAGTGATTCATTCATTTGGCAAACAGTTCCAGTAACTATTGAAATTCCAGATGAAAATTACCCGGAATTCAAATTGCCTGAATATTTTCAAAAGAAATACAAAGCATCGGCTACCCTTACCATTCAGGAGGCTCCTGATCATACTATACTCGGTACAGGCGCAAAAGAAACCAATCTTTTACAGTTGACTGTAATTCTTAACTGGGTAGAATCCGGTAATCCTAAAGATTATAGATTGCTTACCTATCGAGCTAATACAAATTCTCTCAATCTTAAAACTTCGGCTGAATTTTAAATGACTTTAAAATTATCTAAAAAGGGTTTTACTTTAATTGAACTGAGCGTATCGGCCCTTATAGTGGCTATGATTTCGCTGGTTCTTATTATGGTATTTCGCAGCAACCTTAATACCTGGCGTTGGGGTCAGCAGCATATGGAGTTCAATCAGAAAATTCAGCTGATAATGAAACAGATTTTTACTGACTTAAAAAATGTTAATCCTATTTTGCAGAAAGATAGCGATGGACACCTTTACTTCAAAGGAGAAAAAATCAACGATTTATTTCCTAACCTGGTTACCATTTACGATATAGATAAAGAACCTGAAAATGGCGGCGAAGAAATAGTTTTTTATCTGACTTCCTTCCAAAATTTAAATCGCAGAGATCAAGTTCGATATTATATTGAAAAAGAAAAGCTTATTCGTGAAATCAAGGATTATAACGGCAACATAAGGAAAAAGATTCTGGCAAAAAAAGCTTCAGATCTTTTCTTTAAAGCTGACCCTCAAGATATACGTCAGGTTTTGGTAAAGGCAACTATCTACGACGATAAAAATCCTGAAATAAAAGATAAGCTTGATTTTGCTGTGCGTCTCGAAAGCGATTTGCTTTGTGTCAAGGTGGTGAGACGCTATGATTAACCGACTAAATAATGCCAGAAGTGGTTTTATAGCCATGATTGCCCTTATTCTTCTGATTATTTTCGGTCTTATGGGCGTTTCGTATTGGATGTCTTCAAGAATGACTACCAGCCTTATCTTGAACGAGGCCCACAGAATCAAAGCGCGAAATTTTGCTCAGGGTGCTGCAGAAAAGGTTAAGATTAACCTCTGCAATCAGTATAATATGAATAACCACGACTTAAACTATCCGTCTGATTATACCAAAGACAGAACAGATAAAGAATACAGCCGGGAATTTGCCGACGGCCAGTATCAGGTGCTCAGCGTAAAGCCCTACGAAGCAGAAAATATGTCTTATTATAATGTTCCCCATTATCAAAAAGGTGTGGTAATAGGCCATTACGATATTTGGGAAGTAAAAACTTCTGGTCAGGTTAAATCAACCGGTATCGAAGCCGAAATGACGACCTTGATCAAAATTTATCGCGACTATGTAACCTATTAGGTGAAAATTTGAAGGAGGCAGATCATGAAACAAGGCCTGTTTTTTAAAACCCTTATTCTTGCAGTGGTTCTAGGGGTTGTTGCTTCCCCGCTTCTGGCAGTTGAATTCAGTGCCCGGGTTCATGGCGATATTTATGGTCAGCCTAAAGTTATTAATGACTTTGATGGTGATGGAGTTAAAGACATTATTTTTGGTGCTACCGATGGCAAAGTGCATATCTTTTCATCCACGGGAAAAGAAATTTTTCGTCCACCTTATTGGCCTAAACAGACGGGTGGGCCAATACTGTCAGATGTTCAGCTTGCAGACCTTGATAATGATAACAAAGTTGAGGTAATTGTAGCCTCACAAGATGGAAAAGTTTATTGCCTTAACAGCCTGGGGCGTGAAAAATGGGTGCTCGATACCAGAGGTAAAATTCTTGTTTCCGCGCCTGAAATTTCTGATGTTAACGGTAGTGGCGAACAGGAAATATTTGTTGGCTCAAAATCCGGAACAGTTAGTCGAATCAATCACTCAGGCCACCTGGTCTGGGAAATAAAAATGGACAGACCTGTTTCTGCCGCCGTTGTAACTGCTGACCTTGATGGTGATGGAGTAAAAGAAGTCGTATGTAAAGATGACGGCGGTGAAGTTTCTGTTTTAAAAATGTCTGGTATTGCCGCTGAAGGCTGGCCGCAAAATACTGCACCGAATTTAACCTGGCCCTTTAATGTCGATGCAAATGATGTAGATGGTGATGGAATAAAAGAGATATTTACTACTACTCCCGACCGAAAATTTATTATGTGGGACATGACGGGTAATAAAATTTCTGAATTTGCTCTAAGCGACGGAGCTCATACTGCTCCCCGTCTTGCAGACCTCAACGGTGACGGTAAGGATGAATTTATTATAGGACAGGCTGACGGAGTCATTGCTGTATGCGACAGTCAGGGCAATCCCCTGGAGGGCTGGCCCTTTCAAACCGGTCATGCTATTTATCATGCTCCCAGAATTATTGATATCGATGGCAATGGCAGTCTTGACCTGGTTTTTACAGCCTGGAACCCTGAAGGCGTAGGAGAAGAAGCGGGCTATATAATGGCTTTGTCTCGTACCGGTGTTCCACTGTCGGGTTATCCGAAATACATTGGCAAAACCGTTGCTCCTCTAACTTTTGCTGACCTTGATAATGATGGCTTTCTTGAGATGATCGCTGCCGGAGGTATTAATTACACCGGCAAACAGTTGCACGTGTTTAAAACCAGAGCGAGAAACAAGATTAAAATTGCAGTTATGGGACGTAAGATTGATTTTAAATAAATCCTTTTCAGCTAAGATTTCTTTAACTATTGGAATACTTCTACTTTTTTTTGCTGCAGGCCTTGTTGCTCAAACTCCCGGTGATGTCGAAGAATTTCTAAGTGCCGGGCAGAAATGCTATGCAAAAGGCGATCTTGACGCTGCTGCAATTGAATTTGAAAATGTTCTTCTTATTGATGAAACTAATTTTTCTGCTCAAGTCTGGCTTGCTCAGGTATATGCTGATCTTAAAAACTTCAAAGAAGCCAGAAGGCTTTTGCGCATGGCTGCTGCTCAGGCTCCCGATCACCCTAGAGTGGAAAAATTACAGAAGCTGCTTGGGACTTTAGAAGATAAAAAGCCCAAGTCTTCAAAGGATTCGGTTATTCAAGAATCTTTCAACCTTCTGGGAAAAAATACGGGCCAGCGAAAATATGGTCTGGTCATACCTGAAGAGAAAATTAAAAGTGACAGCGAAGAAAAGCGTCTTCTTGTTTTTGATGATCTTGTTATAAAACAAGAAAAGCCGGAAGAAAAAAAAATCGATCTGTCTATTTTTGAGGAAAATGAAGAAAGTCCACTCCGGCCTGCTCTCGATGCCTGGAATAATAAAGGGCTGGCTTCAGGTCTCGAAAAATATTTTCAACTTATTCTCGATGATCCTGCCCTGGCGGCAGAAGATGATGACGGCATGCTGTCAGAGGCGCGCGATGTCTATGTTACCAGATTAAAAGAACAACCAGACAATCTTGAGGCTCGCTATTATGTGGGAATGATTAACTTTGTCGACGGCTTGTATGGGCAGGCCAACCTTTTACTCACAAGCATCGGAAAAGAGGCAGAAAAGCATAAGCAAATTCTCGATAAAGCTTTTGTAAAAATTAATGAATGGAAAGAGCAGGAGAAAGAAAGACTGTTGGCACTTAAGCGCGAAGAAGAAGAAAGGCTTGCCCGGGAACTTGCTGCTAAAGAGAAAGAAAAAGAAAAAGAGGACGTCTGGGAATCGCTGAAAAAGAATAAAAAAACGGGTGGTAACAGCAAAGCGAGCGACAAACCTGAAAACCCGAAGGCAAAAAAAATTCATGATGAAGGTTATGGGCTTTATAAAAAAGGTAAGCTTGAAGAAGCCATTGCAAAATTTGAAACGGCAATTGAGATTGATAACAAAAAGCCCGATTATCATTATCATCTAGGTCTTGCCTGGACCGACAAGGGACTGGCAGGCGACTCTAGCGCTTTCGACCGCGCAGTAACGGAATTCCAGCGAGTTATTAGTCTCGATCCCGGCGACAAAATGGTGCAAGATGCTCAGTCAATGATTAGAGATATAGAATCAGCCCAAAATACCCTCGGTAATTAAATCCAACCACAAATTGTCATTGCGAGGAGTGTAGCGACGAAGCAATCTAAATGTCTTGAAATGGTTTCTACAAACAAATGAATTATTACTGGGGTTGAACTTGGTTCATTTGAAAAGCAGGGGTTTTGCATGTTATTATTTTTAAACAATTAATTAGGAGGATTCGTTAATGCCGGAATTTTGTAACCCCTTTACAGTAAAAAAAGATGATCGCAAACTTACCAGAGAAGAACTTATTCGCTCTATCAGATTTATGATTGCTGCCGAATATGAAGCTATTCAACTTTATCAGCAAACTGCAGAAAGCGCGGATAATAAGCTGGCTAAAGAAGTTTTGCTCGATATCGCCAATGAAGAAAAAGAGCATGCCGGTGAATTTTTGAGACTTCTGCGTGAACTTGATCCTGAAGAAGAAAAATTCTATCAGGAAGGCTACGAAGAAGTCGAAGAAATGATAGCCGAACTCAAAAAATAATAAAAAAAATTTCTATTATTTCTTAAACTGAAAGCTTTATTCAAGATCGTCCGATTCGCTCGGGCGATCTGTTATTTTAGAATATCAAAGATTGCTTCTTCGCGATGCTCATCGCAATGACAATTTTGGGCTGTAACGGGGGTTATTTATTAAGTATTAATATGTTATACTGAATTGTCACGAATTTTCAGGAAATACTTAATGACCACAGAAACAGAGATAGTTGTTCAACAAAAAGAAAACGCTGAAAATCCTCAAAAATCCCCTGATTCCAAGGGCGCAGCTCTTGATGCGCCAAATACTCGCCCCTTTGAAGGTTATACCTATCTTAAAAAAAACTGGGTTGATCACGAAGACGGTATACAGGCGGTTACATTAAACACTACCCTTGGCAAAATCAGTCTGCCGGCTAACTGGAACAATCTTGACAGCTTCGTCATGATGCCCGAATGGGGCACTGTGCCGTTGAGGCGGTCATGGGTCGTCAGGTTACCCACTCATTTCGAAGAGCAAATCAGGTACCTGTTTCATTACTATTTTCAAGTTCAGTATGGCGACGGCTCTGAAAAAATCAGCGACACCTTTACCCAGTTGATTATTCCAAAAGATGTGGAATATATAGACCATTCCGGCTTATGTTCCCATATTATTATGCATTGGAGCATTGATGGATGGTCGTATCCGCAAGATACCGAACTCGAAGTAGAAGGCATAGACTGGAACGGAGAGTTTTCCGTCAGCAGAACACCATATAGAGCCGGTGATCCTTTATTCGAAAAAGGTAGATTGCTGGTGCTGAAGCGTATTAAGCCACCTCGAAGGTTTTTTGCCCGGGTGTGGGCACCTAAAGGTACAACGCTTCATTACTGTTTCAAGCTGGTTTCTGTTGATGAAAATGGCCGGCTTTTCACTCGCTGGGATAACAACTGTGGCAAAGATTTCAAAATGACCATATAGACAGGAGAAGACAAACATGAAACACCCCGACATTCTCTCCAGAGAAGGTAGTGTTCTACTTATTGCAGATGTTCAAAAAAAATGTATCAAGCCAATCTATAAAAAAGAAGCAATGATTAACAATATTAAAACTCTTGTATCATTTTCTGGTCTAGTTGGTCTTCCGGTATTATTGACCGAGCTTTCTCCGAATCGTTTCGGCAGTACTATTGAAGAAGTTAAAAAACTGGTTCCTCGTCTGGAGCCCATAAAAAGAAGCAGATACAGTGTGTTTGGTAATGAAGACCTCACCCTGAGGCTTGAATCTATGAATATTAACACCCTGGTAATTGCCGGAATGGAAGCTCATATCTCTGTCTGTCAGACTGTGCTCGATGCTATCAGCAGGGGATACAAGGTTCATGTAGTTCTTAATGCTACCAGTGCCCGAAAAAAAGTTAACTGGAAAGCCGCTGTTAATAAAATGCGTTCTGCCGGTGCAGTGGTGACAACCATGGAAATGTTGATGCACGAAATTATTGGGCGGGTAGATGACGAAAATTATGAAAAAATTATTGATCTGGCAAGACGGGAATACGTAATCTGATGAAACCCGAATTTTATTCCCGTTCTGAGGCTCCCGTTACTTTTCTTATCGGTGGTGCCGGTGCCGGAAAAACCGAACTGTCGTTAAATCTTTCTGCCTGGAAAATAAACCAGTTCAAACAAGTCAGCCTTATAGATCTCGATATAGTTAATCCATTTTTTCGAGTTCGTAAACTTAGAGAAGAAATGGAAAAAATCGGCATTAATCTGATTACCCCAATTAAAAAGGTAGTTAATGGTGATATTCCGGGGTTACCCGGCGCTGCATGGGGAGCAATCGAAAATCCCGGCAATGCAGTTGTCTGTGACATCGGCGGAGGAGAACCGGGTTTGAGGCCGCTGGGCAGAATGGCAGAAGACGCGCGAAAGCGTAATGCTCTTGTTTTTTTTGTAGTTAACCCTTTCAGACCAGGCTTTTCTACCATTGAAGGAATAGAAGAAAATTTTTCGCATTTATCTGATTTAAGTGCTATGAAGCCCGACTTTATTATTGCAAACCCGAATTTGTCGGGTAGTACCGATAAAGACTCTTTTAATGACGGATTGAAATTGGTAGATGAATTCTCTAATAAATCCGGGGTTGAAGTAGCATTTTGTGTGGCAGAAAATAAGCTTGCCAATGAACTTACTGGTAATAAGTTGAATGCTCCGGAATTTTTTCAATTTTCTGACCGGCTGATATTCGCAATTAATCGCTATTGGGATACTCCATGGCACTTTGGAGTTAATGCTAATCATTGAAATTTTAGCGCTGCAGTAGTATTAATTGATTAGATCAGGCTTTTTTCGGAAAAAACCGAAATTTTAAGGCCATGTATAAGGAGATAAGATATGGGAAAGGAAACTGAAGAAATTATTCTGGCCGGTTTTGGCGGTCAGGGAATTCTCTTCCTGGGCAAAGTGCTGGCCGAAGTCGGAATGGCTGTCGGTAAAAAAGTCTCCTGGATTCCTTCTTACGGTCCGGAAATGCGTGGCGGAACAGCTAACTGTTCTGTAGTAATTTCACAAAATGAAATTGCATCACCGATCGTGCTGGAACCAGATGCTTTGATTGCGATGAACAAGCCGTCTGTAACCAAATTCGAACCAAAGGTTAAAGAGGGCGGAACTATGATTGTAAACTCCTCGCTTATTGATATCACCGAATTTCGTAAAGATATCAAGACCTATTCTGTGCCTGCAAGTGAAATGGCTAATGAAATTGGAAACGATAAAGTGGCCAACGTAATTATGGCAGGAGTTTATTCTAAACTCAGTGGTTTGTTTACCTATGATGAAGTTGTTAATGCTTTTCCAAATTTCCTGCCGGCTTCGAAGAAAGAGCTGCTTGAAATAAATATCAATGCCTTCAAAAAAGGTTTTGAGTTTGCTGAAAGCTTGAATTGATAAGTTGTTTCCGGGTATAATCCGGATATTACACTGGAGGAAATAAAAAATGTCCAAATGGGTAATTAATGAAAATCTTTGCAAAGGTTGTGGAATCTGTATTTCCCGATGTCCTCTTAAAATACTGGGATTTGCCGACCATCTCACACCTAAAGGCGTTCACCCCGCAACTATTCTGGATGAAGAAAAATGTACCAGCTGTGCGATTTGCGCAAAAAGCTGTCCAGATGTAGCGATAGAAATCTTCAAAGAAGAAAAGTAAGGAGATATAAATGGCAAAGGTACTGATGAAAGGTAACGAAGCAATTGGCGAAGCTGCTGTATTAGCTGGTTGCAGATATTATTTTGGCTATCCTATCACCCCTCAATCTGAATTGCCGGCATATTTGTCTAAAAGACTGCCACAGGTTGAAGGTGTTTTTGTTCAGGCTGAAAGTGAAGTTGCGGCAATAAATATGGTGCTCGGTGCAGGAAGCGCCGGTGCTCGTGTTATGACTTCCAGCTCCAGCCCCGGAATGAGTCTGAAACAGGAAGGTATATCTTATATTGCCGGGTCAGAAGTCCCATGCTTCCTGGTTAATGTAGTGCGTGGCGGCCCCGGTCTTGGAAATATCGCTCCCGCTCAGTCTGATTACTGGCAGGCTACTCGTGGTGGCGGACATGGCGACTATCGCACCATAGTTCTTGCTCCAAATTCCGTTCAGGAAATGGCTGATATGACCATTCAGGGTTTTGAGCTGGCAGACCAGTTCAGAAATCCTGTCTTAATGCTCAGTGATGGTGTTCTTGGCCAGATGATGGAACCCGTCGACCTGCCGGAACCCAAAGATTATGACATGAATATTAAAAAATGGGCTCTTGGTTACAGAGGCGAAGATAAAAAAGAGCGCAATCTCTGCACTTCAATTTTTCTCGATGTTGACGAGCTCGAAGAACATAACTGGCATCTTTATCAGAAATATCAGGTTATAACCAACAAGTTCGCTACCGGCGAATTTAAAGATATGGCTGTTGAAGAGCATCTGTGCGACGATGCCGAAATTATTCTGGTGGGTTATGGTATCATTTCCAGAATTCTCAAAACTGTTGTCGAAAAATGCCGCAAACGTGGTATAAAAGCCGGTCTGGTAAGACCCAAAGTGCTATGGCCTTTCCCAACAGAAATTATGCAAAAATATGCCGAAAAAACTGACAATTTTCTTGTTGTTGAAATGTCATGCGGTCAGATGGTAGAAGATGTAAAACTTGCTGTTAACGGCAAAAAACCGGTCTATTTCTTTGGTAGAACTGGCGGAACAATTCCATCTGATTTTGAAATTCTCAACGAAGTTGATAAAATAGTAAGACCCGACTGAAAGGAGCCAGGCAGAATATGAAACAGGTTTTTAAAAGACCAGAAAGCTTAAGTAAAACTCCATTCCATTATTGTCCCGGCTGCGATCACGGGGTAATTCACAGACTAATCGCCGAATCGATCGACGAACTCGAACTTAAAGACCGAACCATTGGTGTTGCACCGGTTGGTTGCTCGGTTTTTGCTTACGACTACTACGATCTGGACTTTAACCAGGCACCGCACGGTCGTGCGCCTGCAGTTGCAACCGGTATTAAAAGAACCAGACCAGACAGCATAGTATTCACCTATCAGGGTGATGGTGACCTGGCTGCTATTGGTACCGCAGAAATAATTCATGCCGCCAACCGTGGCGAAAATATGACGGTAATATTTGTAAATAACGCTATTTATGGTATGACCGGGGGGCAGATGGCTCCAACTACTCTGATTGGTATGAAAACACAGACTTCGCCCTATGGTCGTGATGCCGCCACTGCCGGACATCCGATAAAAATGTGCGAAATGCTTGCAACTCTGGAAAGTCCGTCTTATATTACCCGTGTTACTGTTAACAATACCGCTAATCTTATGAAAGCCAAAAAAGCTATTCTCAATGCATTTAAACTGCAGAAAGAAGGCAAAGGCTTCTCATTCGTTGAAGTAGTTTCAATTTGTCCGACCAACTGGGGCAAAAAGCCAATCGAATCTCATGAATGGTTAACAGAAAACATGTTGCCGGTTTTCCCTCTGGGAACCTATAAAGACACAACCGGCATTGAAAAGGCGTAAAAAATTCTGCGGGGCTCTGTTAAGGGAGCCTCGCATTATGCAATAAATTCCGAGGAGGCATTATATGTCGTCAAAAGTTGAAAGAATTATTCTGGCAGGTTTCGGTGGTCAGGGCATTCTCTTTTTAGGTAAAGTGTTGGCCGAAACCGGTATGAGAGCAGGAAAAAACGTTTCCTGGATTCCCTCATACGGCCCCGAAATGCGTGGCGGAACAGCCAACTGCACTGTAATTCTTTCCGAAAATGAAATCGCATCGCCCATGGTTACCGTTCCTGATACAGTTATTGCAATGAATCGCCCCTCGGTTGCTAAATTCAATTTAAGAATTAAAGCCGGTGGCATGTTGATGTATAACTCTTCACTTATTGAACGTCAGGAATTTAGAGATGATATTCGTCTGGTAGAAATTCCCGCCAGCGATATCGCCGAAGAGCTTGG